>JAHIFQ010000014.1 GCA_018900835.1 Patescibacteria group bacterium | reverse complement strand
GTCAATCCCTGAACACTCATAAAATATCCAGTATCGTTGAAATCACCCAATCCTGATGTACCACTAGCTTGAGAAGCTTGCGCGTGCATAAAGCTGACTGGTGTTCCGCTTGTTCTGCTGGCTTCCTGAAGAACTAACTCAAGTTCCAAAGGAGCATAATTTCCACCTGCTAATGCTTTTGCTGGCATTCTCATTTCAGCTACAATAGCGCTACCCAAACCAGTAACTGAGCCTGCGGTACCAAAATCTGTATAACCTTTCAAAGCGTTAGCCCATCCACCCAAAACAACTTCAGTTGCCATTACAAATTCTGCTCTTCCGCCGACACCACCGACACCAGTCATAGTGCTTATCATGTGAATGGGTCGTACACTATTACTTCCATCTGTTGAACCACTAGTTACATTAATATCAATTACATGGTCATCATACACTGCTAATGTCATATTAGATGCTGAGGTTCCTAATTGAATAGCAGTCGTAGTATATCCTCCTGTGAAAGTAAGTCCTGTGGCTGCGGTTCCAATCGTGACCCCGCCATTGGCAGTCAATGCGCCAGTCAAAGTGCTTATGCCGGTTACCGCTAATGTAGAGCTTAAGGTTGTCGCACCTGTTGCTCCAAGCGTGCCTCCGACAGAAACATTATCGCCGACAGTGGTGGTGGCATTTACAACCGCGCCTACCATCAATGTCGCGAGTAAAACAGTCAATCCTGTTTTAAGAATAGAATATTTTTTACTCATTGTAATTCTAAATTAATTATTAATTGTTTTTTTGCTCGTCTTATTAACCGTGCACCAGTGAATAAGGCGAACGAATTTAAGACGACCTTTTCCCCCACCAATTCTATGCTACGCTTCGCGCAAATTCTAACGAAGTTAGGCATAGAATTGGTGGGGGATTTTACCCCCCTCCTATATCCTTGCTACGCTTCGCGCAAATTCTAACGAAGTTAGGCATAGGATTGGTGGGGGATTTCATCCCCTACGAAATAAGGAGAAATCCCGACCTTTATTCTTTTTACTTCTTAAGACCTTCTTTGATTCTGTTCTTCAACTGTGAATAAGCGCGTTTATGAACCTTGAGCGCTTGTTCTCTATTTTGAGCATCCTCCATAGAATTATATGCTTCATAATATACCAAAGAAAATGGTCCTTTGTTTTTGGTATATTTGCCTCCCCTTCCTATATTGTGCTCTTGCAATCTTCTTCTAAGGTTATTCGTATACCCGACATAAACGCTATGCCCATCTTTTCGACTCTTTAAAAAATAAACATAATACATCACATCTAAGCTACTTGGCTTAGTTTCTTGAGAATCTCTTCGTGGTCACTGCGCAAATCAAACAACCCTTGAAGCATCTTTTTATTATCTTGACGCATTTCTTGATGCTCTTTTGTGTTTTCATCAAAACCTCTTTTTATCATTCCAGCCAAATCTTCCAAAGTAACATTTTGTTTAACATTATCAGCCATTCTTTTTAAAGTAGTTTAATTATAAGAACCTTCGTCGCTTCGCTCCTCAGAACCTTGAAATTAAACTTTTATTTATAAATCTCAAAGTAGTTTAATTATATCACTCTTTAAAAAAATAAATACAAGTCAAGAGGTGTGGAAAACTTTTCGCAACTATTTTTTATTTTGTGAGGGCTTCTATTCTTGCTTTCACATCCTGATATTCGGGTACAAGCTGCAAGATAATAGAATATGCCTGCAAAGCAAGATTCTGGTCTCCCTTGAATTCATAAAATTGTCCCAACGAGTAAAACGCCGGCACAAGATTTCTTTTAAGTTCAATTGCTTTCAATAAATATTCTTCTGTTTGCGAAAATAACAACTCTTGCGCTTCTTTTAGTTTATCAATCTGCGTTTGGTCTTTTTCTTCCGCATTTTCCAGTTCTTTTATCTGCGCTGAATTTGTTTTTGCTGACACAAGATACATATTCCCCAAAACAAATGGGAATTGCGGGTCCCGAGGAGCTAACTCATACGCTTTTTGGAAACTCGCAAACGCTAATTGCCCTGCGCCCTGCACTCCAAACCCTTCAAGTGACTGATAAAAACTCCCCTGCTGGAGCCAGTTTTCACTGTTTTTCGGGTTAATGCGCACTGCCTCTGCTAATATGCTCTCTCCGTTTGAAATATATTGCTGAAAAAGCTTTTGTTTGTCCTCTTGGCTCAATTCTTGATTGCCGACTAATTCGTCAAGCTGAAGCGCAAATGCCTGGGACAGATTTCTCAAATAATCATCTTTGTTTTGGTCTAAATTGGAAGCAGAAACAATCGCCTTAATTCCATTTTCTAAATTCGGCTCTTCTGAATTGATAAAATTAACCCCGTCAGCAAAAATTACAGCGCCCGCATATCTCTGGCTTACCTTATATACCCCAATGCCCGCGCCAGCCATAACCACTACTGCTAACATCATAATTCCAAACGCTTTTTGAGGCGATTGGGTGAATAAAATCTCTTTAACATTCCCTTTCTTTTCAAGCCCAACAAACAAACCAAGCATTAAAAAAGCCAGAAATAGCAATGTAATGTTGGCTGGATAGAAAAACCAAGTAAAAAACAAATATAGGCAGGCAGTGAAAATAACAGAAGATAATTTTGCCTCCACAGAATCATCATTTTTTGTCTTAAATAACGGCCTAATCCCCTGCCATAAAGCCGTTACTATCAATAACAGGACTGACAAAACTCCCAAAATACCGACTGTGGATAACATAGTTGTTAAAACAGAAAAGCCCTGATTAAACCGTGTCTGCCAGAAAGCCCCAAGATTTATTGCTAATGGCTTAAAAAGGTCAAATTGATAAGGAAACGAAGCTGGTCCCGAACCGATAATCAAATTTTTCACAGAGATTTTCATTGTATCAGTTCCTATTTGAACAGTTGATTTGAAAGTAAGCCCTATTTCCGGAGAATAGCTGAAAATCTTGTCAGTAGGAATCCTTACAAAAACGAATATCAAGGAAATAGCCAGAATCAAAAGTGGCAAAATAAATTGCCTTATTTCCTTCTGGGTTAAAATTGGGCCCATATTCTTGCTCATCTGGGCAAGGACAAAAATAATGCCCAAGATAACACCAAGCCATATCAGCCAATAATTGATTAAAACAATGGATGCGAAAAATATGACTCCTGTGATAGCGGACAATCCGAAGATGATTTTTGATTTTATGTCCGCCTTCTCTTTGACCGCAATCACTTTATTCCCAAACAAAGACATTAATAATACAAATGCGCAACCAATGAATATACCTAACGCTTCTGTGCTTCCAATAGTGTTGAAAATAAAATTCTTGGTAAGGAATAATGGAAAGATTGCTTTTCTTATCACTGCTTGGAGCAGGAAAATAATGCTCAAAACAAATGCGCTTGCCAAAAATCCGAAAACGAATTTTCGGGCTGGGAGTTTGGATTCTTTTGAATCTTTTGAGCCCCTCTTTTCAATGGCTTCTCTTTTGCTAAATAAATTAGCTGACAGGAAATAAACTAAACCGCATAGCAGTATGTTCAGGAAAGTATCGGGCGTGTCTGCGACTGCGAAACTCTGGCTTCTGGAAATGGAAAATATAGTGGATATGCCAATCACAACCAAAAACAGAATCATTGCTTTGCTAATTTTCCCAAAATCCAAAGTAAATTTTCCAAAGCTTATCACTTTCACTGCCCAGAAAATAAACAAAAAGAAAACAGCTATTGATAAGAACAGCTGCTTATTCAGAAAAAGCGGTGAAGCAGTGAAAGGAAGGAAAAACAAAGGCAAAAGAAAAACCAATGACAGCGCAAGAGAATTAATCTTAAAATTGAGCAGATTTTGAAAACTGAAAAAATTCTTTTTAAACATATTTTTAATTACTAATTAATTACTTGCCCGCCTCGGGCGGGTCGTCTGAATATTTTAGCATAAAAAAATAAAACACAAAAGTTAATAACTTTCCAAAACCTTTTAACAATGTTTGGAGGACAATGTTTGGAGGTTCAACCTCCAAACATTGTTGGGGGCGGCCCCCAACAAACATACCCCAACACAATACCGAGAAACCAAACCCCCCACCATAAGATATGGTGGGGGGTTGGAAACTTAACTAATCCTACAAGGAAAAGATTAGTAAGTTAGTGAATACTTTCCGTAAACTGGGAATTCGCTGTCAGAAATACTCGCTGGACTGGAAGCCGTTGGCGCGGTTCCTGGTCCTGAGCTGGCATAATACCAATCAAGTCCAGAAGCCATTTGGCCTTTGGTCCCGTCAATCTTAGCTCTCAAACTCTTGCCAACATCAGTGTTCGCCCAAGCAGCGCTAGCTGCAGTAGTAACCTTTACAGTAAAGGTCTTGGTCTGGCCAGAAGCAATTTCTTCAGGAGTGGTCAAATCGCAGGTATAAGTAGCAGCAACGCCACCACTAAGGTCTCCACCCTGATAAATTCTTTCTCCGCCTTCCCAAATCTCAATAGCATTTGCGGCTGTATCAATCTTGGCAATAGCAGAGCCCTCAAGATACACAGCTAAGCTTTCAACAAACAATGCTCCGCCTACTGCTGTAATATCGTAGATGGCAATGGTTTGCATTCCGCCAGAAATACCAGTGGTGTAAGTGGTGTCAGACGCAGTCAATATCGGTTCAACATCATGCATTGTCATGTTGTTTGAAGCGATAACTCCTGGTGTGACTCTTACAATCCTATCACTTGCAGCAGCAGTGGCAACACTGGTTACTAAGCTTGCCATTGTTTCTCCTGCGTCAATGCCAGTTGTAACTACAGCCCACGCGCTCGTACCGCCTGAATCGTAGTGATATACAACATCACCAACACCATATTGATAGGTTGATTGAGCGCTGTACACTTCCTGCGAAACATCAGCATCAAGTGCAAAAATTCTATCAGCGTCGGCTATGGTAATAGTGGTGTCATTGACCTTGATTGTCGCAGCATCAGCAACATAAGCAGTTGTTACTACTCCAAATGTTGAAGTCCCGCCTGCATCATAGTAGTAGACCAAGCTTCCCAGGGCGTGAGCTACATCAAAACTAGTAGCAGTTCCAGCAGAAGCTAATTCTCCAGTGCCTGGAATTTCAACATAATTGTCTGCAGCTAGACCAGTAATTGCAGTAGCGCCATTGATGGCTACTGTATTAGCTGTATCATTCACTGCTGTAACAATACCAGTAGCATTAGCTGGAGTAGCGTCATAATAGACAACTAAATCACCAATCGCTAAATTGGATAAATCGGTTCCATCAGTGGTAGCTGCTTGGGAGAAGCTGCCGAATTTGCTTACTTCGCCAGTAGCGAAGGCAGCAACTGCGCCGTCCAAAGTCAAACCAGTGGTAAGAACCGTTCCCTCATTAGCTGCGGTGGTTACCATCTTCAAAGCTCCGCCATGAACAACCAGGTCGCCCACTGCGTAGTGGCCAACGCTGGAAGCAGATGTCGGCTCGGTGGTAATCGCTCCGCAATAACCTGTATCGTGACTTGCCATAATGGCAGAATTCGACCAAGCGCCCAATGCTTCAACAGAAGCGAATTTGGCTCTTGTCTTATCACCTGAACCCATTGTAAGGGCATCAGAAGTATCAATCCATAAACTGTAGCTTTCTGAACCATAATAAGGAATGGTTTCAGATAACCCAGAGAATGTGATTACTCCTGAAACAGCTGATTTTCCAGAACCAATAGTAGCGCTTCCGTGCTTTAAGGTGTAATTGGAGAAGTTTCTGTCTTGGGTAGCTCCATTCTCAACAGTGAATCTGAAGGTATCAATGGTAATCGGTTCATATAATGTGCCGAATGTCATATCTAATACCTTTACTCCTGTTTCGCTGGCGTGTAAAACAGCAGCATTTGGATTTGAGCCGTTCTTAGCGGTCAAAATTCCAGCTGTTTGAACAGTCATTGTCTGTCCAGTAGAATCTGCTGCGTTTGTCACTGCTTCCCCAGATACTGCGCCTGTGCCTGAAATGTCAGAAGCGTCAAAATCGGCAATATATGTGCCGGTCGCTGTACTCTGGTCAAAATTAGCGCAGACAATAACTACTTGGGAGTCAGAAGCAGGGATAGTAAAGACCCCGCCTGTTGAGAAACTGTCATTGGCGCCTGCAACTGAAGAATCAACTGAACCGATTAAGGTTGAGCTGGTTTCACTGCAGGTTCCGGCTCCTTTTTGCATCCAGAGTTCGTTAACACCAGTTGTGCTTGAAAGGTCAATATTAAAGGTGGAAATATACACACCTTCGCTTGACCCGGTTTGAAGAACAAATTGTCCAACCTGCTTTGCAGCACCGGCAATTATGCTCTTATTACCCCAGCTGGCATCCTTAACAACTGTTAAGCTTCCTGCCGCGCCTGTCAAAGTGTTGGCATTCAATGCTGTCGCTTGATAGGTCTGGAAATCTCCAGTAGTCAATCGTTTTACATAAACATTCTTAATAGCAAATCTGAAGGAATCAGCGCTTGAAAGGTCGCTCCTCAAATTACCGACAATGCTGATTGTCTCTGTTGTTCCAGAAGGAATGGTGAAATAGCTGGACAGAGTATAAGCAGTAGCAGTGGTAGAAGGAGCATCATTGGCAACAGTCAAAGCATAATGGCTGGCGCCGTCAGAGGTCTTTAAATTAACAGTTCCTGTAAAGATATCATCTGACTCATTGGCAGTTGTAAGGCTGTCTCCATTATCAGGAGCGGTTCTGGCCACTAAATAGAATTCAAGCCGCCTCACTTCAATGTTCTCGCCTTTTGCCTTAAGGTCAAACTTAGCAAATACAACTTCATTTCCACCTGCTGGCACTGTTCCGGTTGGAGAAGTGTTTGACAGGACTACTGTCAAAGAGCCGGCGGTAGCGGTTATATGGTTATAACCACCGCTGCCAGAGGCAATATCTCCAATTGGGAAGGCAGTATCAACAGTGTTCCCTGTTGCAGTTGCCAAAATTCTTGTTCCAGTGTCCTTGCCAAGAACAACTACATCATAGTCGTTCAAAATAACGGCTTGGGTGGTTCTGGATGCTCCGTCAACAAGGTCAACATATAATGAGAGCGTCTTAGAAGAGCCATTAGGAATCAAATATCCCGGACTGCTGGTTAAATCAAAGATGACATATTTGTCATTGCTTTGCGCAACAGTTGCCAAGGTATTGCCACTGGCATCTTTTAATATCCAATTGGCAATGTCCCCATCAGCTGCGCTGCCGTTATTATAAACGGACAACTCTTCAAGATAAGCGTCCTCATTAGATGTGGTCTCTGTGAACTTGAACCTAGTCAGAAGTTGGTCCTTGTTGCCAATATCAACTGAAGCGGTAGTTGTTCTCAAACTTACCACATCAACATCAATAGCGCCCAATACGCTCGCTCCGGTAGCTAAGGAGAAAGTATTGCCAACTAATGACAACCCGCTCGGGTCGCCAGAAATAGCAGTAACCTTTGCTCCGAATGTTCCGGAAGTGGCGGTTGAACCAAGATGGGTCAAAATAGAAATCTTCTGCGTGGTTCCTTTAGTAATAGTAATCGGCTTGCTGGTAAATGAAATAGCAGCCTTCTTACTGGAGAAGGTATAGACATTTCCATGTCTTAAACCATCCTTATCCTGAACCAAGACACCGCTTACCATACTGTCTATAGAAATACCAAATCTTTCAACAGTGATAGAAGTGATATTCCAATCAGTGCTACCTGCTGTCGCGTTAAACACCAACATAGTGTTGTATGCTGAACTTGACATTAAGGTGCTTGCAGCAGGATTGGTGCTTGCTAAAGCAACTGAATGGTCTCCAGCTACTACTGGAGGAGTTACGCCCTCGGCCAAAGTGTTGCAAACATCACTATACCAGAAAAATCCGGCTGCAACGCAGTCAGCTTCAATGGTATAATCGCTGGCAACTGGGACAACTGGAGGAGGGGTCACACTTGTAGATAACAAACTGTTCAGTTTCGCTCTGGTTGTCTCGCCAACATAACCAGTTCCTTTTGTTAATCCCCAAGAAGAAAGAATTGCAGAAGTATATTTCTCTTGGAAAGCAATAACAGAGGCCTTGGTGATTGAGCCGAAATAACCAGTGGCTCCAACAGTTGTTGGATAGGTCGGCGCTCCAATCTCTTCTTTCAATATAATCTGTAAGTACTTTACATCATTGCTCGTCATGCCATATTTTAAGGCATTCTGGAATGTAAAGCCATCGGGAATTCCTGTGTAAGCTGCAGGGGTTGTAGTGGTTGTGCCATCAATGGTAGCCAACTGCGCCTGGTATTGTAAAAGCTGTGCTTGTAAAGCCGCAATTTGGGCTTCAAGCTCGGCCATTGTCAAACCATAAACTGGCGCGATTGAACCGCCAAGCATCATAACAGCGCAAGTCACTGTAGATACTCCTGCAACGATTCTTTTAATACTCATTTTAAATTTTCTTTCCTTTTATTTCTCGCAATAGCCATTTTAGGTTATCAACGATTGTAAAAGGATTCATTTTTAGATTTAATTTTTTTGATTCGACCTTTGCCCTTACGCCCTATCGAGCGTCAGGGGATTACTTACTCCCTCAGACCAGCTTAGAATACAAATGCCGCTGGTGGCCCAAACAACGGCTTCTCGGATGTTAATTTATTTATTATTCGTAAGCATTAAAATCTTTTCCAATGCTGCGCTGAAATTTTCATTATTATAATCGGTTTTCGCTTGGCTGAACAGTTCTGCCTGCTTGTCGGTAAGTGTCAAATCCTCTGTCTTGTCTATAAGATTCTTCACAAGCTCTTTGGTGGTGTTCTGGATATTCTCTTCAAGCGCTTCTGCTGTTTTGCTGGAAAGAACACTTGCCTTGTCTTTTAATTCAGCAATTTCCTCGGCATTTTCTTCGTTCACGCCCAATGCCTCTACCTTCTTATTAATATCTGCGATTGATTTTACAATTTTATCTGTTTCTATAGGGTCTTTTGACGCTGACTGTATCCCGCTCACTGCCTTGTCCAACATATCTGCCACTTCTTTTATGTCCCCTGGCTTTGCCAAGCTATCAAGCTTTGTCTGTGCCAAGACCAAATAAGTGGCTGTGGTATTTTCTGTTGGAATAACTGTTATGTTGTTTCCATTTAATGTCTGCAGATAAAAATGCGCGGTTATGCCTGCTGCCACTATCATTACTATAAATGCAGGAATTGCGAGCGGGATAAGTCGGGCTGGCTGGAAAAAAAACAAAAAGCCACGGCTATGCGCGGTTTCTTCTGAATGAAAGCTGTTTAAAACAAAGGACTTGGTATTCTCAACCCATTCCTTCTCTGGGCTAACTGCTCTTAATGCCTTTAATTGTGCGATAATCTGTTTGTTTTCCATACTTTTCTATTTGTTTTCTATTTTCTTATCAAAGTATAATGATTATCTTTTTCGCTTTTCTTGTTTTGTGTTTTAGCTTTTAGCTTTTGGCTTTTGTGTTTTAGCTTTTGTGTTTTGGCTTTTGTGTTTTGTGTTTTGGATTTCTGAACGATATATATCGGATATCGTTTTTTCAGTATCGGTCTGCAATTTCAGATTTTGACTCTCTATTATAGAGTAGACGAACAAACACCCCAATTGTTACAGTAAAATTAATTAAAATTGTCTTTTCTTTCACATTTTTCGCTTTTCGCTTTACGCTTTACGCTTTCTCCCTTATATTTTTGTTTTTTCTTTTACATTTTTCGCTTTACATTTTACGCTTTTACCCTGTGGATAACTTTCCCCTAAAAATTACCCGCCCAGGGCGGGTTGTGAGAATCCTCAATGCTAGCGTGGCTTCCGGGGTTTTACGAAAATTACGAGGCCCGGCCTCGTAATTTTCTAAAACACTAAACAAACGGTTTGAAAACTTCAAAATTGGAGCTTTGTTGTAAATTGTAAATTGAAAACTTGAAACTTGGAAATTGAAACTTGGAAATTGGAAATTGAAAATTTTACTGAACTCTTTCTTTTAGCTGTTCCATTGCCCTATGAATCAATACTCTTGTCGCTCCATTGGATTTTCCAAGTATTTTAGCGATTTCATTAATAGACAATCCATCCACATACCGCCAAATAACGACATTTTGATAATCCTCTTTAAGCGCGTTGAGCCCTTGTTTTACGATTTCCATGGTAGCATCATGGCTTTCCTGCGCTTCTATTGGAATGGCTATATCCTCTATCTCTCTAACATCTTCAATTGATATTGTCCTATCTTCTTTATTGGTCCTGTAAAAATCAATGACTATATGCCGGGCAGTGGTATAAAGATATGCCCTTGGATTTTTGATTTTATTTTGCTGTTGAAAACTCTTCCATGTTTTTAAAAACACTTCAGAAGTCAAATCCTCGGCAATTTCCTGAGAATTGACTTTAATAGAAATGAAACGATAGATGCTCCCTACATAGCTATCGTATATCTTGCTAAATTTTTTCTGCTTTTTATCCATTATCATTTAAACAATAATGCCCGGATAATTTTCTGGACATGTGGATAACTTGTGGACACATTGTGGACAACTATATTTTATGTCCGACATCTGTCCGCAATCCAATTTCATTTTAAAACATATAAAACATCATCTCTGCCCTCCCTGATTCTGTCTATTGCCCCCTTATCAACCAATGAACTCAAGTCCCGACGCAATGTTCTGGAACTTAAGGAAGAAAACATACTCTTGATTTCTGACAAAGAAAGCTGATTCTTAGTTTTAATCAATTCTAAAACCTGTTTTTGCCTTACAGAAGGATTAGACGAAGCCCTGCTAACATTTCTGTTTTCCTGTTTCTTATCCACCTGTTTATCCACTCTCTTATCCACAGTTACCTGTGGATAACTCGTTTTCTCAATTATTTTTACTTCTTTTCTTGCTATTTTCACAGGATTTTCAGGCAAACTCCTTATAAAATCCAATATTTTGCTATATTCTCGCCTTAAAACCAAAAAATTCTTGCTATCAATCCAGTTCTGCTTTTCAGCTATGGAAAAATAGGCAAAAAGCACCTCAATTCCTTTGCTGATATTTTTTTTGTTGCCCGGATTCATCCGCAGACAGATAAAATCAGCTAAAACATTATTAGCTTTTTGCCTGATTTGAGCTATTAAGGGCTCATTTTCAGGAAAAATCCCAGTCACCTGATACACAGCAACTGTTAATCTTATAGTGTCCTCCTTGTAGAACATAGTTAAAAAATAAAAGGTATTCAATAAGTTCAGAAATCAGCGTCCCAAACCAATTCTGTAAAATTCTTCAGGTTTTCAAGCTCACTTGCGCTCAATCCCAATGATTTATTCACTGCCTCTGCTATTAAATCCTCTGAAATTGCAATACTTTCCCCTATTTTAATCTCTTTCTCGCCAATGCGATTCTGAATATAGTCCTCGCAAAATATCTTTTGCTCTGCGTTAAGATTGACCGAACTTCCATCCAAATATTCTCTTAAAGCCCTTCGTGCAAGATGTGTAATCCCATCTCCGCTTTTGGCAACCTCTTCATATTTCTTTCCTGCGGAAATAATAAGAGGGATATCGTTGCCACTATCTATATTACTGATTTCTTCCGCGCCATTATCAATGATGCCTATGGAAAACGCATCCTCTTTCTCATCTGCTTGCTCGCTCTCATTAAAGACAAGATTATCTGTGCCTATGCTGGAAAACATATTTATCTTATATTCTGCGAGCTTTCCCGAGAATCTAAGAAAAACAAAAGTAGAAGCCACTGCCAACACAAACACTACTACTAAGACCATTGTAAAAACTCCTCTCCTTTGTTGAAACATAGCAAGCTCCATATTTTTATGTTAAATTATCTTTCTTTACTTTACTCAATTTTAAGTTTTTGTAAAGACCTTTTGGATTTTGAGGCAATGGACAATGCGGACAGAGAAATTTTTTAACTAAAAGAAAACGCCTTCCGAGGTCCGAGGACCACAGAAGGCGTTGGCATCAAGATGCCAAGACAGATTTGTAATAGGTCACAATCCGTCAAGATATTCAACGCAGACTCCTTCTTTCTCCGCTTCTCTTGTCAGCGTCTCGTCCAGCTTTCCGTTTTGAGTGCTGACTACTAATGGCTTTCCTTCTTTAGTCACCACTACAGATTTTGTAACGAGCTGTTTAGGGCGCTCGACCCCATCGAGCCAGGAAATAGTTGGGTATGGTTGCCAGACATTATCGCCAACTCTTACCTCGATCGACTTGAGTACTCTCAATTCCTTGGGGCGATGGTAAACCTGTGCAGGATATACGCAATCGCAAGCAAGATCAATAGTATCCTTCATATCGAACCGAAGAGAAACTCTCTCGCTTGGCCTACCCCTCATAGTATCATTCGCTAAAAAAACTCTCTTTCCTAACATCTTTCCTCCTTTTGGTACAATGAAATTTTTGAAAATCTTATTGTAATTGTCATATTACTCACATATCATCCAAAGTCAACAATTTTATAAAAACAATCTTGCCGAGAAATGATCTCGGCAGAACTGGAGCAAATTTTATCTTAATTAAAACGATCGAAAGAATTACGAAAAAATTAGAAAGAATTACGAAAAAATGACGAAAAAATGGCTGTGGATAACTTTTCCCCAAAAATTACCCGCCCAGGGCGGGTTGTGAGAATCCTCAATACTGGTATGGCTTCCGCCATTTCACGAAAATTACGAGGCCCGGCCTCGTTACAGATAAAAATTACCCGCCCCGGGCGGGTTACAGTTCTTTATTACATTGCTTCAATCTTTCTTGCGCAATACTTAAGGCAACTTTTCGAGGATTATGTTTATATTTTAAACAACTTTCACATACGCTTTGAGTAATATTAGTTATCTTTTCTCTTACAGATTCAAACATTTCTTCTATGCTATGGCCAGCATGTTCTGAATAAGAGGAAATAACTCCTCCTGCATTAGCAACAAAATCTGGAACCACCAATATTCCTCTTTGTCCTAACTCTTCTTCTATTTCTTCAGTCATAGGAATATTAGCCCCTTCTATTATCATTTTAGTTCTTATATCATCCTTATTTCCTTTATGAATCACATCTGTCACTGATGCTGGGATCATAATGTCTACTGGAATTTTCCAAAATTTCTCATGCGATAATCTTTCTGCTTTTCCAGCATAATCAATCAGTCCTTGTTTTTTATCTATAATTTCATTTATTAGATTATGCTCAAAACCATCTTGTGAATAAAGCACAGTATCTTTGTCTGCTATGGCTATAATCTTGGCTCCCATTTCTGTCAAAAACTTATATACAAAAGTACCAACATTTCCAAAACCATGGATAGAAACAGTAGCTCCTTTAATATCAATACCCAAGATGCTTGCCGCAACCTTAGTTGCTTGAGCTACGCCAAAGCCAGTACTTCCAACTTCGTGAGGAATGCCGCAACCTACACCCTCGCAACAAGTGATTGGCTTACCAGTTGCTGACTTAAATATTCCAGTGGCTTCAATAAACCATTTCATTTCCTTTTCTCCAGTATTCACATCTGGTCCTGCAATATATAGATTCGGAATAAACATTTTAATCTTTTTCGCAAAACTCTCTATAAATTGTTTTTTTAATTCATCAGGACCGCCATTCCATTTGATACCAGCTTTTGCGCCGCCAAAAGGTATTCCAGCTAAAGCATTTTTCCAAGTCATTACTCTGGCCAATCTAGCAACCTCCTCTAATGTAACTTCTGGCGTCATCCTTATTCCACCCTTCCCAGGTCCTAATAAAGTATTATCAATAACTAAATAACCCTCCATCCCGATATTGGAATCTGTAACTGTGATGACATATTCTGGTTTAAGATTATCTGTATTCATAGTAAATATTATTCTAACAAAGATAATATAAAAAAGCGAATATTGTATGAGGCAAAGATGCTGACCCAAAAAATTACAATGTCAAAAATTCCAAAATTAAAAATTACAAGTCCAAAAATTTTAAAACTCGCCATCTACCCCTGTGGATAACTTTCCCCCAAAAATTACCCGCCCAGGGCGGGTTGTGAGAATCCTCAATACTGGTATGGCTTCCGCCATTTCACGAAAATTACGAGGCCCGGCCTCGTAATTTGTTTTTAGTCGATTGTTTAATTTGGTCGTTTAATTCGGTTCAAAATCGCCAGAACCCAAAAATACTGTTCCATCCTCTCCGTCGTAATACGCATTTGTTGAATTCTTTCCTCCAAGCGCCTCAATAATTCCAGTAAAACCACCTATATTTCCATAAATCGCAATTCTTCCTCCTCCGCCTCCACCACCGATTGAAGACGCTGACCCTCCATTCGCAGACACAGTACCCACACCATTAACAACGCTGGCAGAAAGATAAATAGTTCCTCCGCTTCCAGCTCCGCTCGCTGGATAGCTCGTAATATGCGGAAGACCATTATTACCGTTAGATGAAATCGCACCGTCAATAACAATTTCGCCTACGCTAATTATAATAATTTTCCCGCCGCCACTCTCTCCTTTTCTAACTTCGTTTCCATTTCCTCCGCCCGAACCAAAATCATCTGGCATTTCCTCAATCCCATATGGTTGTCCAAATCCGGATGATTCATAATTTCTGCCTCCCAATCCACCATAACTCCCACCATAAGCATTAATCCCAGCTCCAGGGCCTTCTTCAAAAACATAACCAAGGCCTGTGGATAAAATCGCAGAACCGCTATCTATTGTCAAAGAGTTGGTTTGAACAAAAACATTTGCCAAGATTTCACTCTCTACTAATGTGATTTCATTACCTTCAATAGTCACGATTTTTTGGTTTTCGCCAATAAGTTGAGATTGATTTAAATTAAACGCATTACTAATATTTATTGTTGCATTATCTATTGCTATTAAAACAGCGCTGTTTTGAACATCAAAATTCGCGCAACTCAACTGGTCAGGCAGATAAAAATTTGCGCCTCCACTAACAATTATATCGCCAAAAACATAACTATCATTACTCAAAGCTGTCACTCCCTCTCGTGCATTATTATCAATAACCAAATTTCCTATTTCTCCCTGACTCATAAAAACAGTTCCCGGACCTCCATTAAGAATATTATTAGCATCCTCTCCGCCGAATGCTTGAATATTCCCAGCAAAATTATTCGTATCATAATAGACCGCAATTCTTCCGCCTCCGCCAGCCCCGGAGCTACGCGAAGACCCGCCGCCATTTACCCTAACAATGCCTGTCCCTGATAAGACGCTTGTTGTTATATAAACAGAACCGCCACTTCCAGCGCCAGTGGAAGCATAACTTGTAACATGAGGGAGTCCGTCCTCTCCATTGGCCGAGATAAAACCATTATTCAACAACTCTCCTTGAACATCTAAAACAATAGCTCCTCCGCCTGCTCCTCCTGGCCGATACGGACTTAAGCGCGGAACTTCAGGATTGCCTAAAGCCCCAGACCCTGGTTCAATAGGAAATTCTAAATCTCCATAAATAAATAGTTTCGGATCACCTTCATTCCTTCCTCCAACTCCTCCATGGCTTGCTCCTGTCTGGCTTGCGATACTTACTCCAGGTCCTTGGTCTGAAGCATAGCCATTATTGTCGGCAAAAATGCCAGCGTCTTCATTAATATTAATATTGTCTGCTGTTATCTTAACTCCCTTAAACCCTTCCAATAAAATATCTGAACCAGCGAACAAGCCGAATCCTTGAATAATAACCAAGTCCTTGAATATATACTCTCCTGCAGGAAGAATTATATCACTTGAAATTTCTGTCACAGGGTCATACTCATCTATTATGCCATCGTTATCTAAATCAGAATAAGCAGATTGGTTCTGCTGTTTAGGAGTAGATTCCTGTTCTTCAAAATCATTATAATTATCATCAGTATCTATATATCGTAAATAACCATTTTCGTCTGGAGATAATTTCCGCGCCAAACTTTTATCGCTTGAGCTCGTTGCTGCCTGTGTTTCAAAAACAAGCGGTTCGCCCCAGCCAACAGCGTCAATTTTGCAATCTATTGCCATTTGAGTAGTGGTTGCCTGACTTGGGTCGCAAGAGAATAAAGCAACAGCGCCATTGTCGCTACTTAAATTGGTTTGATTCGGCTTCCAATCCGATTCTTCTTCTAAATAATCGCCCAATCCTATTAGAAAATATTCTTTTGCGCCAATCACAGGTGTGCTTGTCGGAAACTCTTTGTTTAAAAATGGATTATTCCAATCGCGGCCAGCGGAAAAATAACTGAAATAAAACCCAACAAGAGAAATCTCTTGCTCAAGCGGATTATAGATCTCAATAAATTCTTCAATACCAGCAGCTCTAACTTCAGAAATAACCAATCCTATAGCGGAAACTGAATCATCACCGCTTCCATCATCTTCATCATCTTCATCATCTCCATCGTCCTCTTCATCTTCATCATCTCCATCATCTCCATCGTCCTCTTCATCTTCATTATTTTCACCTTGGTTGTTAATAATAATTTCGCTATTTTCCGCCCTCGGCGTTCCCATAATCCCGTCGCTTCCTTGTCCGCTATAATCATGCCACAACAGGTCATCTCCTCTTTCCATTGTCTGTTTTGTGTCGTTATCTCCAGCAGACCAATCCGGGCTTGCCATTACCTCGTCAATTAAATCGCAATTACTGTTAAATAGACGCAAACTCTCGTTGCTATTAGCTAAAGCGCCAGTATAAATGACATCAGCGCTTACGCTCGGCACAACTTCATCGTCGCTTCGCTCCAAAAGATAAAATCCGTGGGCAGGGATGGCGTGATTCGCGCTGAATGTAATACGGATGTTCTCTGCTTTATCCAAAAGTTGCCAATTTTCTAAATTTATTGCAGAATCGGAAATATTTTTCAACTCAATCCATTCATTAATGTATCCTGCCTCACTTCCCATCCACGCAATCTCGTTAATGATAATCGGGGAATTGGCAGGGCTATCCAATCTATCCTGTGAACAAATAGGCCTATTAGAGCTGCCTCCGCCAGAAATATTCTGCTGTTGGTCAGAGTTTTCGGACTGACCATCCTCTTCTTCGCCATCACCATCGCCATCATCGCCATTGCCATTGCCACCTTGTCCTTGAATGGTGTAAATAAATTCCTCTCCCAAAGAATTGGCTGGTGAAGGCGATTCATTGAGCGAAAAATCTGCAGAATTATTATTAGTGTCAATGTAGTTAGAACGCTCTAAGCTATTATTGGTCTCAAGTCCTTTTTGTAATATTTTCCCCCGCTTTTCTACAGCGGACTGTGGCGGTGATTTTTCTGGACTTCCCCAGCTTACTTTATCCAAAATATTCCCCTCTTTGTCTGAAAGAATAATTCCACTCACACTCGTCAATTGACTACTGAACACTGCATCTCCCTGAATTTTCTCATTATTAATTATCAATTCCCCGCCTATCAGGAGAAAATATCCTTTTGCCGGAATAATATTCTTGGTCCAGGTAATCTTTTTCTTTGTCACATTGTCGCTTGAACTTACTAATTGAAGTTGAAAACTATCATCGCTTATATCAATTGGCGTATTATTCGGGTTATAAATTTCAATAAATTCGTTTTGAGAATTGTTGATGCCAGCGCAAACCTCATTTATCAAAATATTTTGTTTGGTTTGCTGGTTTTGCGCGGGATTAAGCTCTGTCGTGTCCGAAGATGTTCCCACTCCGGCCTGTAAAAGATTAATTTTCTCTCCCATTGCAGCCAATTGCGCTTGTAAAGATTCAATTTTTTCCAAAAGCGCTAATAAATCATCCTCTGTCATTGTGTCTTGAACCTGATTTTCTAAAGCATCAAGCTGAGCTTGCCCAAGAAGAGACCTGAAAGCGCGAAATTGTTCCAGTATATTGGCAATAAATTTACCTAATGCGCTGTCCGCGGACAAATCTATTGTCCCATCTTGATTCTTTTCTATATCAGGAACTCCTGTCAACGAAGCCCCAGAGAAAAGGTCGCCTATTCTTCCAAAAAATTCTTTGATTTGGTCTCCGAGCTTTTCAAAAAATCCTTTTTCGCGAAAATCAAAATACGGAACAGTGCGAGGAAACTCAAGTTCAATTTCGGGCTGATATTTCCAAGAATAATTATGAGTAATTTCGCTTTGCCAGTATCCAACGCGCGCTCTCTCCATTTCTCCGCGTATTGTTAAAATAAAAGGGGCAATTTTCTTGCCCTGCGCATATTCATTAGTATAATTCCAAGCGGTTCCCCATCCACCAGCAAAAGATCCAAAAGAGCCAGGCGCACTCATTTGTTCAGAAGAAAAAATCTTTATCACCATTTCCCCAGTATCATCGGTTTCTGGAGAATACAGAATAATATATTGAAATTGATGTTTTTCTTTTTTGTTTTGAAAATTATCATAGGAAAAATCCAGATTTCCTGTTGCTATTTTGATTTCTTTTTCTTTAAGCCATTGGCTCAAATAATTTACTGATTCTTTAATTGTTAGTTTCTCTAATTCGCTGATTAAATCACTAATACTAATATTTTTCGTCAAAAACATTTGCCCGATTTTAAACCCTAATTTTACAATTTCTATTCCAACATCCCTTGGTCCCTCAATTAATAAATAATCCCTCATGTGCCCCCTGACCGCTTGTCTTATAATAAGACTTATGGCCTCTTTCTCTGGTATCGCAACGCGGACAATAGAGTCCATCCATTCTTCAGTAAAGACCTGCGGCAAGGTATTCAATATGTCTCTTCTGTCTGTGTCGCTTAATTTAATATATGAATCTAATTCCTCTTGCGTCAATTCTTTATTATCAATCGCAAATATAGATAATGGTCTAAATAAAAAACTTCCTAATAATAAAATTAAAAAAATTAATGAGAAATATATTTTTTTCATATCCTCCCTCAAAATTTATCAAATAATTGAGATTTCTGCCAAAAATTCATCAATCAAGCTAGAACATCTCTGTCCTTCACTCGGAAGAAACAAGGTATCAAATGAAAATATCTTGTCCTGAAAAGGCAATTGAATCATGACTGCCATTCCCCATTCTGGACGGTCCAATGTTCTTTTAAGTGCTTGGTGTCCATCTATATTAATAACCTCATAATTGCCTGATATCTCTTTAGAGTACCTATCTGGATCGTTGATTCTATCAACAACGCTCCGAAATGTTGCTTCATGATATTCTATTAAGGCACTAATCCCACAACCACCCGTCAAAAGCCCGGACTCACTCACTGTTGCGTCTGGACTAGTAAAATTCACTATCCACTCATCCGACCCTATTTCTTTTTTCTCAACATTCCATCCTTCTGGCGCTTTGAAAGTTATTCCAGCATGTTTGTTTTCCACAATCTTGCCATCTGGCCCGTCTTTTATAACATAATATTTCGGCGCTTCAAATTTAACTCCTGGCGTCACCCTATTTTTGTCCTCACTCAAGCCCCAATACAATAAAACGCCAATTATGGCTAAAGTAAAAATCCCCAAAACAATAAAAAGATAAAATTTCTTTTTCATAATTTTAATTAAAATAAGGATATTAAAGAAGGATATTAAAAAAAGATATTAAAGAAGGATATTAAAGAAGGATATTAAAAAATTGTAAAGCATTTTATGGATTAAACCAAATAAAAACATCAAAACATCTGTGGATAACTTTCCCCCAAAAATTACCCGCCCAGGGCGGGTTGTGAGAATCCTCAATACTGGCGTGACTTCCGCCATTTCACGAAAATTACGAGGCCCGGCCTCGTAATCGTAAAAATTGAATAAATTTTGAGCCAAAATTACTCTAAAAAATATTAAAAATGAATTATTCTGAAAAATGAAATAAATTATTCTAAGAAATCTACTTTGTCCATTCCTCTGGAAAAAACACTTGATTTAGATGATATCCAAGAATTTATTTCCTTCTGAATATTTTGTTCTCCATCAAACAATTTCAAGAAAAAATCTTTTTTAACTAAAGATGAAAAATTATTTTTTCCCAAATAATCCCAGTAGCTTGACCAGCGATAATCTTTTTCTAAAAAATCTGTGGCCTGTTTAGAATCTACAACTTTCCAAGATTTCCATTCTGGTTCCACCATCTCAACCGGATTCGTTTTTATATAAACAAAATTATTTCTTAATTGCACTTCTGTCTGAATAAGCTTAGCCCTGAATCTTCCCTCAAAAAGAGATCCTGTTCTTTTGTGTTTTTTATTAAAATAATACGCATAACCGCCGAGTTTTCTTGTGTAATTTGTTATGCCATTTTCCGTCAACTGGCGGACAAGGATATGAAAATGATTATCCATGAGAGCAAACGCATGAATTTCGACTAATGGATTTTTGGGTTTATAGTCCATTTTTAACAATTCTTTCTGTTTTTTCCAAAAAGCGCGAGATTGCCAAGGCGATGGCGCTGTGTCGTTAAAAACCAATAAACTATTAACAAAACGAAGGCGATCTTCATTATCTAAAAAAATTTTGCGCCTATCATTTCCTCGCTCTATAATATGGTAAAATTCACCATTAATTAATTCGGTTTTTCTTCTCGGCATACATATATAATACCCTATAATAGAGTATTTTTAATAATTAATACCCTGTGGATAACTTTCCCCCAAAAATTACCCGCCCTGGGCGGGTTGTGAGAATCCTCAATACTGGTATGGCTTCCGCCATTTCACGAAAATTACGAGGCCCGGCCTCGTAATTACTCTTTTAAGTTTTGCCGAGAAACGATCTCGGCAGATTTTATATTAAAAAAAGAAAATAGAGGCAGGGGTCTGCCTCTTGGCGGGTTTCTCGGAGATGACTCTACAAGATAGTTCTCGGAGATATGCATATGAGAAAGCGATGAGGTTGTCAAAGAACGATTGAGTTTTCCTTTCGGGGCGCCGTAGGCGCCCCGATAATGGTCGAGTAGAAGATTCTCGTAACACCGAGTCCTGCTATGTAAATCCTGAAACCGAGACAATCATTGTGCATCACCTCTTGTCTATGCTCTCTACCTCTATCAACTCCTCTTCGAAGTCAATCACCTCCCATACAGAGATTCCATCACTCAAGATTCTTGAGTTCAGGCCAAAAAATCCGAGTCCTTCAGATTCTCAAACCTAAACTCAATTATTTTATTCTAACTCCTTCTCTTTTCTTTGACAATGGTCTTAAAGAATTAAAAATGATTTTCCCTGCTTTTGCGGTCAAATTAACTGTCTCCCCTTGTTTTGTTTCCCCAATCACAATTTTCAAGGAAAGCGGGTCAAGAATAAATTTCTGGATTACCCTTTTTAATGGCCGGGCTCCCAAATTCATATCAAATCCCTTTTCCGCCAATAATTCTTTTACTTCCTTGTCTGCTCTCAATTTTATCCCTTTTCTCTCAAGCCGTTTTGAAACCTTGGCAAGCTCAAGCACAACAATTTCCTGAATCTGACTTTTACTAAGATAATTAAAGATAATCGTCTCATCAACCCTGTTCAAAAACTCTGGCCTGAAACTTTCTTTCAATGCCTCATTAACCCTGTCCTTCAAGGTTTGATATTCTTCCTTATCATCATTTATAAAGCCCATTGTGCCCATTTTGGCAATATATTCCGAACCAAGATTAGAAGTCATAATAATAATAGTATTTTTGAACGAGACAGGTCTGCCTTTTGCGTCAGTGAGCCGTCCGTCCTCTAAAATTTGAAGCAAAATATTAAAAACCTCTGGATGAGCTTTTTCTATTTCATCCAAAAGTAAAACACTATAAGGCCTTCTCCTTATTTTCTCTGTGAGCTGTCCAGCTTCTTCATATCCGACATAGCCCGGAGGCGAACCAATCATCTTAGATATGCTGTGGCGTTCCATATATTCTGACATATCCAAACGAATCAAGGCGTTCTCGTCATTAAATAAAAACTCTGCTAATGCCTTGGCTGTCTCGGTTTTTCCGACGCCAGTGGGACCTAAAAATATGAACGAACCAAGTGGCCTATTCTCTTCTGCAATCCCTGCCCGACTGCGCCTAATGGCATTAGAAATAGCTTCTATCGCCTGTTCTTGACCTATTACCCTGCGAGAAATAGAACCTTCCATTCTTACCAACTTTTTAGCCTCTTCTTCTAATAAATTGGTAGCTGGAATCCCTGTCCAACGCGAAACCACTCGGGCAATATCTTCTTCCCCGACATCTTCTTTTAAAACCTGATTCTTTTTTCTAAAATTTGTAAGCTCCTGTTCTTTTTTCTGAATCTCTTTTAGAACATTCGGTATCAATCCGTATTTAATACGCGCTACTTTTTCCAAATCCCCTTCGCGCTCCGCCACCTCGGCCTCAAAATCCAATCTTTCATTATCTGTTTTTAAAACTTTCAAAACCTGAATTAAGTCCTTCTCTATTTTCCATTTCATCTCCAGGGCTTTCTCTTTTTCTTTCAAGTCAGCCAATGCCCGGAGGCAAACAGACAATCTCCTTTTTGAAGCAGAATCCTGCTCATTTTTTAATGCCTCTTTTTCAATGGTCAACCGTTGCATTTCTTTCTTCACTTCCTCCACTTCTGCTGGCTCTGATTCCATTTCCAAGCGCAACCCAGAGGCGGCTTCGTCCATTAAATCCACTGCTTTATCAGGCAAAAATCTATCTGCAATATATCTGGCAGAAAGTTCGGCAGCAGCAATCAACGCAGAATCCCTTATTTTCACGCCGTGATAAAGCTCGTATTTCTTCTTAATGCCTCTTAAGATCGCAATTGTATCTTCTATGCTCGGCTCAACAACAAATACAGGCATAAATCTTCTTTCAAGAGCTGGGTCTCTTTCAATGTATTTCTGATACTCTTTCAAAGTGGTTGCCCCGACTGCTCTCAATTGCCCGCGGCTAAGCGCTGGTTTCAATAAATTAGAAGCGTCAATCGCACCCTCTGCCGCTCCTGCTCCCATAACAGTATGAAGCTCGTCTATAAAAAGAAAATACCGGTCTTTGGCGCGTTCAATTTCCCTTAAAAGCGCTTTCATTCTTTGTTCAAACTCTCCGCGAAATTTTGTTCCTGCAATCAAAAGGCCTAAATCAAGGGCAATAATCTCTTTATTCTTCAAACTCTCCGGAGCATCCCCTTTTATAATCCTTTGCGCCAAGCCCTCAACAATAGCTGTTTTGCCAACGCCTGCCTCGCCTATTAAAACCGGATTATTTTTTGTCCGCCTGGAAAGAATTTGAATTACCCTTTTAATTTCATTCTCTCTGCCAATCACCGGGTCAAGCTTTCCTTCTTCAGCCAATTTAGTGAGATTTTTACAATATTTTTCAATCACTTGATATTTTGACTCTGGGTCTGGGTCAGTGATATTCTCCCCGCCCCTTATCTCTGATAAAAGTTTCAAAATAGCATTATAATCAAGGCCTACTGAACCATAAAAAGACAAGATATTTTTTGCTTCGGAAACAACTTCGAGCAAAGCAAGGAAAAGATGCTCCACTGAAATAAATTGGTCTTTCATCCTGATTGATTCTTTTCTCGCCCTATCAAGAACTGCTGCCAAGTCCTGGGTTAAATAAAACTGGAGTCCCATTGGCTGGTCTTCAAAATCGTCAAGATTTGGCAGATTCTTTCTTAATTTAATCGCCTTAAGTATTTTATTCTTTAAATCAGGAACAGCAATCTTTAGCTTACGCAAAATAGTAAACACTATCGTGTCTTCTTGGCTAACCAAAGAATACAAAAGATGCAGCGCGTCAATCTGCTGCTGATTTTCTTTTCGAGCTAATGACTGTGCCATCAAAATGGCTTGTTGAGCTCTTTGTGTAAAATCTCCACCAGGATTTGCAAACATAAGTTAAAATAATTAATTTAAATTCCTGTTCATTCTCTTAATTTAAGCTCAAAAAACACCAAAAGTCAACCTTAAAAAGGCCAATTATCAGAAATTTTTTGTTTTTACTCCTTTCTTTCGCCAAGTATAACTGTAAGAGTTATGTCCTCTTTGTCTCTCAAGATTTTGAGATTTACAGAATCATTCGGGTTATAATCCAAGATAATCTTTGCCAATGGATTCTCTGAAGTAATTTTAACGCCATTGAATTCCAAAATAATATCGTTTTTCTTAATCCCTAATTTGGCAGCCGGACTGCCGGAAACAACAGCTATTTCTGTGTCTTTACCTAAAGAATCCTTGCCAATCCATGCCCCGTAATCAACAGATAAATTATTTGCCTCGCTGATTTCTTTGGTAATTATAGTGTAAGAGATGCCCAGCCATGGATAAACAATTGTCCCTGTTTTTTTGACTTGGTCAATATCTCTCTTTGCCATATTGATAGGTAAACTAAAACCAATATTCTCTCCACTGGAAGAACGGGCAACATTAATTCCAATTACCTCGCCAGCAAGATTCAAAAGCGGACCGCCGGAATTTCCCGGATTAATTGCAGCGTCTGTTTGGATAATACCTTCCAAATTTTCGCTAAAACCTTGTCCGCCAGTAGCTGTGATGTTTCTGCCTAATCCAGAAACAACTCCAACAGAGACAGTGTTTTGGAATTCTCCTAAAGCATATCCAATTGCTATTACTGTTTGCCCTATTTGTAAACTGGAAGAGTCGCCTAATTTCACAGTAGGAAATGTTTTTCTCTCTGCTTCAGGAGTATCTGATTGGTCAACTTTAAGCACTGCCAAATCATAGAACGGGTCTTTTGCTAAAATTTTAGCAGGATATTTTGAACCATCATTGAAAAAAACTGTGTATTCCGCATCCTCTTCAAGAGTAACATGTTTATTTGTTAGAATTGTGCCGTCTGAAGAAATAATAAATCCAGTGCCACCGCCAACCTGTTGTTTCTCTGTACCGTTTTCGCGATATTGTGGAACAAGAAAATCAGCGCCAAACGGCCAGTTTAATCCGCCAAAAGGGTCAATATAGTATTTTTCAAGAATCGGGACATCTTTGCTGATAACAATACTCACAACTGCTGGAGAATAATCCTTGACTGCTTTTATAATCTTCTGCTCCTGGGTTGTCTGGGGGATATAGTTATTTTGAATTGTCGCGCCTTTACTGATAATAGGAATACCTTGCTGTTCAAAAATATCAATAACCTGATTCTGCCAATAATAATTAGTAAAAACAGCGCCTGCGCCACCAGCGACAATGGCCACAAGAATTATCAAGACAGCCAAAAATCCCGGCGTGGCTTTTATTTTGCCTTTATTTTTTGCAATTCCTTTAAGTTTGCCCAAATTTATTTTTGGAAAACTAAAATTATCTTTTACAGGATTTTTGCTTTTCCAGAAATTATTATTTTCATTTTCCTCCATTTTATTGACCAGCCATTTCAGTTTTTTTTATTGCTTTCAACGGCTGATTTAATTAATGGTTAAATAAAGATGATATTGCTCTGACAATATATGGCAGAAAAATATATGCTCCCACTGTACCAGCGCCAATGATGGCCATTAATACTGCGCCAGCTGCCAGGTCTTTGATTTTCCTGATTTCGTCATTATGATTTTTATCTATCAAATTAGTTACTCTTTCTACTTGAGTATTCATTAACTCAATACTCAGGACCAAGAAAACGCACAAAGTTATTATCGCTCTTTCCTGCAAAGCAAGCGGGAAATAGAGCATAAAAAAGACCACTATTAGTGCAATGATTACTCCGATTCTCACAGTATTCTCCTCTTTAATCCCTATGCGAAGACCGATAAAAGCAACTCGGAAGCTTTTCAATAATTTTTTAGGATTGATTATCATAATTTTTTGGGTATATATTATTTTGATACTTTCTAAAATCGTTGTCAAATAAATCATGGCGGTTTAATAGCTTCTCGATGCCAAAAAGAAGGATTCGACAACGCCCTAAAATGAATTTTATAAAACCCTAAAAAAGCTTTTCAGGGCTGTGGATAACTCTCCCCCAAAAATTACCCGCCCCGGGCGGGTTGTGAGATTCCTCAATACTGGTATGGGTTCCGGCGTTTTACGAAAATTACGAGGCCCGGCCTCGTAATTTCCTGAAATGCTTAATTTTATTAAAAAATCGCGTTATAAAACGCTATGAAATTTTATTAAATAATTGAGATGGAGAAAAAAGACACTAAAAGTTTTATTAAGAAAACGAGATGGAAAACGCTATGAAATCTTGCTTGGAAACATTACTGCAATAACAAATTTTTTATTTCATCCCAGATTTCGGGCTGGTTTTGTTTTTCTTTCATCCAATACCACCACTCTGACCCCCAAAAATAGAAAGTATCTGTTCCAGTATTTTTGGCAAATTGGATTATTCCTTTCAATTTCTGAAAATTTACGGATTTTTCCTGTTCTTCTAAGGGAGAATCGTATAACAAGGTCGGGCCCCACGGCTCTGCCTGAAGCTCAACGCAAATAACTTTTTTATCAAAAAACTTATCTATCAACCAAGATTTTCTATTATAAAAAATAGCTGGAAACGGCGGTCTAAAATAAATTTTGAAACCGCTTGCCCATACAACTCTGTAAAGGGTATGCCCAACAATATCGCCGTGCCTTGCGGCCTTGAACCAAAAAGGGAATTCCCCGCTCTCGCTAATTACTATGGGCCTTTTGTTATAATCAAGCGCCCTAACAAGCCCGACTTCCTTGTCTAAAAATTCTTCTGTTATTAATGGACAATTCTCGCCAAATGGGAAAAAGGGCTCATTTTCAACTTGCCACATTTTAATTGCAGGATAATCTCTGTACTTTAAAATTAACTGCTCCAAATACAATAAAATGCTTTCTTCTAATTCTTCTTCTCCCATGCTCTTGGCCCAATCTGGAATATGGCATTCAGGCCATCTTGGAACTTTTTTGCCAATGACCAAAAGGACTTCTGCGCCCCCTTTCTCTGCCTCCTCAATCTGCCAATCCAAATCAGTAAAATCAAAAACTCCAGGCTCTTTTTCTATTAAATCCCAGTAAGCGATTAATTTTAGGTCTTTAATCTGTAAATCGTCTAAAATCGCAAGATAGTTGGCTTTCCAGTCCAGTCCAAGAAGCTCGGCGTGTTTTTGGGAGAACACAACTCCCCAAGTAATGTTCTCGGCCGGAGTGGCTTTACCCACAAACAAAAACACGAATATGCCGACTATGAGAGTCAAAAAAATAAAAAATATAATTTTAAATACTTTAGGCATTTTTAAATGGTCAATAATATTAATCCTGCGACTATTAGCAAGATAGCGAAGATTTTTTTGATAATAATTTCTTTAGAAACCTTATCAGCCAAAAATTTCGGAAATTTATAGGATAGAATAATAGTAAAAATCAAAAGAAACACATATCTCGTTCCTTCCATTGCGTTGATAAACGCAAGATAGGAAATTGGAGCAATGAAAATCGCAAGATTCTGTAAAACTCCGGCGCCAGCGCCGATAATTTGGTTGGAGATAAACAAGAAAGCGATTTTAGGTTTCTTCAGAAAAGACGATAATTTTGATTTCTTTTTCTTGAAAATCTCCCCTCTTACTTCTTTGGAAAATAAAAACAAAAGAGCGATTAAAAGCCCACCAACTTTTATCCAAATTAAGCTGGAAATAAATGGCTGAGAAATATAAACCAATTTTGCAGTTGAAAAACTCAAAGCAAATAAAAAGGCGGTCAAACAAGACAAGGCAATGCTCTGTTTGGTAACTTTTTTCTTCTTTTCTATTCCTATGAATATGCTTCCCAAGACCAACATAGCAAATGCCAAAATTTTTACTGTGCCAATAGGAACTAATGGTTCATTCGCTTGCCAAGAGAAAAAATAACTTATGCCAAGGGTAAAAATCGGCAGAATTCCGCCGATTGCTGGAATCACTCTTGATGCCTCAAACAATCGAAGCGATTCAAATAATCCCAAAAGCGCAAAAAACCAAAGAGCCCCTGAAAGCAAGGCAATCAATAATGTTAATGAATCAGGAATTGTAAAACCGAATGGAGCCAAAATAAAAACAAGAATACCAAACACGCTTACGAAAAAAGCGTAAAGCTTTGGCTTGGCAAGAGGACCAGTCAATAAAAAGTCATCAATAACTGCTGTTATTGCCAAGAGAAAATAAGCGATGATTGCAAAAATTATCCAAAGCATATTTTATCTGTTGGTTCAAATGAAATATCCGAGCTGTTACTAACCTTCTATAAGTAATTGATTATTTTTACAGATTTCAGAATAAAAATGTGCACTCAAGCGGGGTTTTCTCTCAAGGGTTTTATAATCAATTTCAATCAATCCGAATCTTGGTTCAAAACCATCAGCCCATTCAAAATTGTCCATTAATGACCAATAAAAATATCCTTTAACATCAATTCCTTCTTGTATTGCTCTGTGGATATTTTTAAAGACCTCTCTTATATACCACTCTCTGTTTTTATCTTCTGAATCAGCCAATCCGTTTTCCGTGATATAAACTGGCTTATTATATTTTTTCAAGTCCTTTAACAGATAATAAATTCCTTCTGGATATAATTCCCAACCCATATCAGATGTCTTTTTGTTTTCATTCTTTATTTTAAAAGGAAACCGGATTTTAAAATGCATATAAAAATTCAAGCCAATAAAATCCGTATCATTTTTTATCTTATTCAAAAAATATCTATTTTGCCACCAATTAAGAAGCCCTACGACAAATCTATCCAATAAATTTTTATATGGCTCAAGATAACTGTTATTTTTAACTATGCCTACTGAAATCCCTTCTCTGCCAAATGCTTTTAATAATTTATAAACACTTTTATGGGCCTTGATTAAATTATTGACCACGCGAACATATAAAAATATATTCCTTTTTTGGGGTGGCCATAATTTTTGAAAATAACCTAGGCCGGAAAACACCATCGGCTCATTAATGGTTGCCCAAAAATTAACCAAGTCCTTGTATTCTCCGAACATTTTCGCAGAATATCTCGTAAAATATTCTATTGATTTTTTATTAGCAAAACCGTTGATTTCTGCCAACCATTGTGGAAGGGTAAAGTGATGCAAAGTCACCATTGTTTTAATCCCCCTCTGCTTCAGAGCCAATAATACCTTTCTGTAATGTTCAATTTCGGCTTTATCAAACTCACCTTGCCTTGGCTCTATCCTTGCCCATTCAATTGAAAAACGATGGACATTTTGGTTCAATTTTTTCAATAAATCAAAATCTTGCTCAAAACGGTTGTAGTGGTCGCAAGCAATTCCAGCAGGTCCATGCCCTGGTTTAGGCGGATTTATCTCCCAATCAGAAAACTTATTCCCGCCCTCAACCTGATAAGCAGAAGTAGCGCTTCCCCATAAAAAATTATCTGGAAATTTCAGAACCATTAAATCCCTAATTTTAACTTAATAATTTTTGACGCTGATTGATTTATCCTTTCTTCGCTTATTCTACCATTTTCAACTGCCTTGATAAGCGCTTCTATTCCATCACTTGCTGGCAAACGCCAACCCGAGAAAATCAGAATATCAACACCTGCTTCTACTGGCAAAGAAACAATATCTTCTAATTCATATTTATTCAATAAAGAATTTTGGTCCAAATCATCAGAAATTATTAAAATTTCATTTCCTAGTTCTGATTTCAAAAAATCTATTCCTTTTTTGGAAAACGAAAAAGGCATATATTCATCTATGCTTTTATAAACAACATTAGCAGTCATCACCATTTCTGGCTTGGCAGACATTGCCTCTTTGAATAATCCTGTGTCAGGAACTTCTTCTTTGACTGCCAATTTTTCCTCTGGATTAAAATCAATATTTCCATAACCAGGAAAATGTTTGATTGCTGTAAAAATTTCAGTGTTTTTCTGACCTAAAATCAAGTTCTTTACTAAATCACCGACATCCTGCTGGCTTTCTTTGAACGAACGGCCATAAATAAAATCGCCTTGCTTTGTCTGGTCCAAAAGAGGCGCAAGATTAAGAGAAATACCGGACGCCCGCAATTCCTGTGCCCTGCTAAAGCCAATTTTAAAAGCATTTTCCGGATTCTCAATCGCGCTTTGGCTGGTCTGTTCCTGAATAAAATCAATCCTATTGATTTCACCCCCTTCTTGGTCAACAGCTATGAATAATGGTATGCCAGTATCTTGCAGAGCTATCTGTTGAAGCCCATCCACTAATTTCAATAACTGTAGCCTGTCTTCTATGTTCCAGCCAAGAAGCAAGATTCCTCCGGGGTGAAGTTCCCTTATCATCAACTTTATATCTTGAGTAAGCTCTTTCCCTTCAAAACCAATGATAAAAAGCTGACCAACTTTCTGTTTTAAGCTTAAATTGGTCAATAAAAAATCCTTTGATAATTTTGTGATATCCTCTGACTGGCTGTAAAGATTAACCAAAAATATAGCCATCACCAGAACTGCTATTAGAATAATAACTGAAGCAAGTTTCATTCTTTCATTATCTCATTTTTTCCAACTTTCTAAAACCCTGCGATTTGGAATCTGTGGTCTTTTTTCCAGCGGATAACTAAATAGCTCAAAAATAGATAATAAAAGATAATCCAGGTCCAGGAGATTTTCAGATTGATTGACGAAAAAGACAGGGAAGCGAAAAAATTAGAAACAATCTGGAGATAGGAAAGAATAATGTGGCAAGGGAAAACAAAAATCAAGGCAAAAATTCCTGCAAAAAGTCCGCAAAGCGCGGAAAGAAAACCAAAAACCAAAATAAAGGGCAAAAGCGGGAGAATTAAAACATTGGTTATCGGCGCCACTAATGAAATGTATCCGAAATTAGAGATTAAAATGGGCAGAGTAAAAATCTGGGCAGCCAAACTCATTGCCAGAACATTTCTTAATTCCAAAACATTTGGAATCCTCCTGAGCCATCGAGAAAATACTGGAAATAAATAATTTATTCCCATCACAGCTAAAAAAGAAAGCTGAAATCCAATGTCTTTTAAAAGAAACGGGTTAAAAGCAAGCATCACTGCTCCGCCAAACATAATCGCTCTTGCAGAATCATTTTGCCTTCCGAGAATTTGTCCCAATAAATACAAAAACCCCATAATTCCAGCTCTGATGGTTGAGGCCTGAAAACCAGTGAGGATTATGAATAAAAGAATTAGAATAACAGTGACTGCAAACGCTTGTTTTCTCCACAATCCGACTGCTAAAAGAGCTGACATTAATATATTGGTCAATATCATCACATGCATCCCAGAAATTGCAGTAAGATGGCGAATTCCCGCCTTATTTAGTGTTTCCTCTAACTCTGGACTTAAGCGCGATTTATCCCCTAATATGATTGCTCCTAATAACAAGCTCTTGTCTGCGGAAAAATTCCTATAAATACTTTGCCTTAGATTGTTCTTCGCTGTTAAAATTGTTTTAAAAAATTTCTGAAAAATAGAAAGCTGGTTTTCATTTTCAACGACTTTGACTTCCGGCGAAAAGCTAACAGCAAAAATTCTTTGCCGAGATAAATATTCTTTATAATCAAATTCCTCAAAATCTGGTGGCTCTTCGATTTTTCCTAAAATTTCAACGCGCTGGCCATATTCGTATTGAGGATAAAATGGAACAAAAGCCAAAATCCTCTCTTTAACTTCAATTTTTTCGTTGTTTATTTCTTCCAATTTTACAACTATTTTTTGGCTTGTCTGGCTTATATCCGGTTCTTTAATAATGGTCCCGAGTATTTCTTTTTCCGCGCCAAAAAATTTTTCAACTTGTTTCTCAAAATCATTCTTCTGAAAATATTCTATCCTGACAAAACCAATAAAAAGAAAAATTAAAGAAATAATAAAAACCCATTTCGATTTCTTGACAAAGAAAAGAGAAATCAAAGATAAGAAAAGAAAAACGCCTCCAACAAGCCAGAAAGCGTTCTGTAAAACAAGTCCAATTAAAATTCCGATTATAAAAAAAACACAGGAGCAAAAAATGATTTTAGAAACAAATGCATTACCTGATTTGGCAGACATCAAAATGAGGCGTTATTTCTTCCTTCAATTTTTCCAAATATCCGTCCTGAAATGGCCTAACCTTGGAAAGCTTGGAATCTATAATCTTGCCTTGCGACTGAAAATTTTGCAAAAAATATTTTGGCGCAGGAGAAATCCATTTTACTATTTCCAAGACATCTTTTCTCTCCACCAAACCAGGGACAAGAGTAGTCCTGAACTCAAAATCAATCACTCCTTTTTTTAATAATTTTATGCTTTTTTCTATCTGCCCAACATCAATATCCGCGCCAACTACTGCCTTATATCTCTTTTTTGGCGCCTTAACATCCATTGCCACATAATCGAGCAAATTCAATTCAATCATTTGTTGCAATATTTCCGGCCGACTCCCGTTGGTATCCAGTTTTATCAAAAAACCCATGTCCTGAATTTTTTCTATAAAATCCGGGAGGTCATCATAAATAGTCGGCTCGCCTCCGCAAATCACCACTCCGTCCAAAAATCCCTTTCTTTCTTCAAGAAATTCCCAAATCTTTTCTTCGGAAATACACTGATGTTTTTTAATCTCTTCTACTAAAACCAATTCTGGGTTATGGCAAAATCCACACTTAAAATTACAACCGCTGACAAATATGGTAGCGGAAACCTTTCCAGGATAATCAATAAGCGTGGATTTTTGAATGCCGCCTATCTTCATATTTTGAGATTAAATGCTTTCCTATCTTTAAACTCCTGTCTTTTCCCTACATTGAACTGATTTACTGGGCGGAGATATCCAACAACTCTTGAATAAACTTCGCACGACTGTTCTACAATGCACTTTGGACATTTGAAATGTTCGCCAGCTATATATCCGTGAACTGGACAGATGGAAAAAGTTGGCGTCAATGTAATGTACGGAAGCTTAAATTTAGTAAAAACATTTTTTACTAATGACTTAACCGCTTCAGCGCCTGATAATCGTTCTCCGGCAAAAATATGTAAAACCGTGCCTCCAGTGTATCTGCATTGTAATTCATCTTGGAGTTTTAACGCCTCAAAAACATCATCAGTATAATTAACGGGCAATTGGCTGGAGTTGGTATAATATGGGACTTCTGTAGTGCCAGCAGTAATGATATCCGCATATTTTTCTTTGTCTTTTTGCGCCAAGCGATATGCAGTGCTTTCAGCTGGCGTTGCTTCCAAATTATACATATGCTCTGTTTCTTTCTGATATTGCAAAAGTCGTTCCCTCATAAAATCCATTATCTCTAAACCAAATTTTCTTCCGTTGCCAGAAGCGATATCTTCTCCCAAAAAATTGACGAGCGCCTCATTCATCCCGATTAATCCTATGGTAGAAAAATGATTGGCATAGTACGCGCCCCTGGCTTGCTTAACCCCGTTTAAATAGTATTTTGAGTAGGGATAAAGCCCCTTTTCAATATAGTTTTCTATTGTTTTTCTTTTGATTTCTAAACTTTCTTTAGCTAAATCCATTGACTTGCCAAGCTGTTCAAAAAAATCTTTTTTTGTTTTGGAAAGATAGCCAATTTTCGGAAGATTAATAGTGACTACTCCAATGCTTCCAGTGAGCGCCCCTGCGCCAAACAATCCTCCGCCACCACGGTTGTGAAGCTCTTTCATATCCAGCCGAAGGCGACAGCACATTGATTTGACATCCTCTGGGCTCATATCAGAGTTTATATAATTTGCGAAATAATTGATTCCGTATTTTGCCGAGGCCTCAAATATTGAATCAAAGGTCGGGTCATCCCATGGAAAGTCCTTGGTTATATTTATTGTCGGGATTGGAAAATGAAAAGGCCGACCATATCTGTCTCCTTCAAGCATAGTCTCGTATAGCGCCTTATCAAAAATTCTCATCTCTTCCTCAAATTCGCCGTATGTTTCCTTTTGCGGTTTCCCTCCCCAAATCACAGGTTGCTTTGCAAACACTGAAGATGGTTTCAAATCCAATGTTATATTTGAAAAAGGGTTTTGGAACCCCACTCTCGTAGGCACAGCCATATTGAACAAAAATTCTTGCAACGCCTGCTTTACCTGCTCATAATTTAAATTGTCATAACGGATAAATGGCGCCAAAAGCGTGTCAAAATTCGAAAACGCCACCGCTCCTGCTATCTCTCCCTGGACTGTATATAGAAAATTTACCACCTGTCCTAAAACAGCTCGGAAATGCTTGGGTGGTTTTGATTCCACCTTGCCCTGCGCTCCGCCGAATCCACGCAGTAAAAAATCATACAAATCCCATCCCGCGCAATAAAGTCCCAGAGTGTCTAAATTATGGATATGAAAATCATTATTCTCAACCGCTTGCCTAATTTCCTTTGGATAAATTTTATTCAGCCAATATTTTTTAACAATATATGAAACGCCATAATGATTAAGGCCCTGCAAAGAAAAAGTCATATTGGCATTTTCTTTAACCTCCCAATCAAGGCGCTCGAGATATTGGTCAACCCTGTCAACCGCTTCTTCGCTCGTAGCAACAGCCTCTCTTGTTATCCTTCTTTGTTCTCGGTAAAGAATATATGCCCTTGCTGTTTCAGTAAGATTCTCGGCAATCAAAACCTCTTCCACTATGTCCTGAATCTGCTCAACACTTGGAATTTCGGCTTCTTTAAAGCGTCTATCCAAAATATCCGCTACTTTTTTGGAAAGTTTTTTAGATAAAACGCCATCTGCCTGCCCAGTTGCAGTAATGGCTTTATAAATGGCCTTTGCTATTTTTTCTTTCTCAAAATCAACAATTGACCCGTCTCGTTTTTTAACTTTTGTGATTTTTGCCATTAACTTGATAGGACAAACTTGCCCCTTGATAGAGCAAGCATTATATTTAATGTCTTTATCTTACCTTAACTCCTAATTTTGGTCAAAAAGCGATTGGTTGTGGAAAAGTCAATTAACTTTTACAATTTCATACCTAATTTTGCCTTCGAAATTTTTTAAAATTACTTCATCGCCTTTTGTCTTTCCCAATAAAATTTCTCCAAGAGGTGATTTATAGGAAATTTTTCCACTTAAAATATCTGATTCATCTGGTCCAACAACTTGAAACTTCTCCTTGCCATTTTTTGATTTAAGCCAAACCATTGAACCAATCTGAACTTCTCCTTTTGGAGCATATTCTTTGTCACACAGTTCCGCTGTAGCGACAACTTGCTTCAATTCTGAAATCCTACACTCTAAAAACCCTTGAGCGTCCTTTGCCTCGTGGTAAGCGGCATTTTCCTTGAGGTCGCCAAATGAAATAGCGTGCTTCAATGTTTTGGCAAGCTCTTTTCTTTTAGTGTTTTCAAGATAATCTAATTCTTTTTTTAATTTTTCCAAACCCTCTTGTGTCAAATATCTTGGCATAGGCATTATAAATATTCTGTTGTTTTATTTTAGCAAAAAATCACTTGTAAAGCGATTTTTGTTGGCTCGTTTTTAGCAAAAAACCGCTAACAAAGCGATTATAGTATTACAAAAATTACCCGCCCCGGGCGGGTTGGGAGAATCCTCAATACTGGCGTGGGTTCCGGCGTTTTACGAAGTTTACAAGACCAAGTCTCGTAATCTTACGATTTTCGTTAACGCACTATTTCTTTTTTGGTTTTCTTGGCATTATGCCTCTTTTCTTCAATTTTCTCCCAAGCCGTTTTTGATTTGCCCATCCAATTCCCATTTTTTATTTTATTTTATTTTTATTACTCTATGACCTTTGTTTAATTCTATCAAAAAAACACTTATTTTAATAGTGCGCGCCCCATTAATTGGCCGCACGCGCCCTTTATATCTTGCCCGAACTTAAATCGTTGAATAACATTGATGCCACTTTCTCTTAAAATCTTTTTGAATTTATTAATTTTTTCCTTTGAAGACGGCTTGTATTTATCGGTTTGATTATAGGAAATCAAATTGACCATATAAAGGGGCTTGTCCAATAATGCGACTAATTCGTGAGCATTTTTCTCCGAATCTGTGACATTATCTATCATTAAATATTCAAACATAACCTTACGGTTGGTTTTTTTTATATAATAATCAACTGCTGATAAAATCTCCTTAATTTGATATTTTTTATTAATCGGCATTAATTTCGTCCTCAAATCATCGTTCGTGGCGTGCAATGAAATCGCTAAATTAATCTGAAGGCCTTCTTCTGAAAATTTTTTAATCTGTTCAGGCAGTCCAACAGTAGAAACGGAAATTTTTCTCGCAGCCACACCAAACCCATGCTTCTCGTTTATTATTCTTATCGCAGCCATCACTTCATCATAGTTTAAAAACGGTTCTCCCATACCCATAAAAACAATGTTGGTTACTTTTTCGTTTTGCGATTGTAAATAACGATTCCAAAACAAAACCTGCTCTATAATTTCAGAAGCGGTCAAATTCCTAGTAAAGCCACGCTGACCTGTTGCGCAGAATACACAACCCAAAGGACATCCGACTTGCGAGGAAACACATACTGTTTTTCTGCCATCCTCATGTCTTATTAAAACTGTTTCAATTATCTCTTTATCTATTAAGACAATGAGCGCCTTGCTGGTACATTTGTCCTTACTATGATAAATTTTGCCGATAATTTCTAATGGACATAATCGTTTTAATTTTTCGCGCAAAATCGATGGGATAACGGTTGCTTGGTCCCAATTCTCAATTAAATTAGAAAATATCGCCTTTTTTGTCTGTTTAAGGCGATATTCTGGTTCATTTTTTAATATTTCTTCCAATACATTCAAATCCATAGGGCTGTAAATAAAATTTTGATATCAATCACTATCCAATTCCTGCTGCTATCAAAGTGATTTTAACTTCATTGGGTTTGAGTTTCCTATCTTCTATCGCCCCAAAAATAACACGAGTGGCAGAAGAATTCTTGGTTATAATCTTGGCTGCCTGTTGAACCTCTGCCAAAGACAAATTCTTTCCACCAGTAATATTGAACAAAACCCGGTTCGCGCCTTGAATACCGAAGTCCAAAAAAGAAGAATGAATCGCCATCTCGGCTGCCTTCACAATCTTATCATCTCCCTCTCCTGTTCCTACACCAAAAAGGGCATTGCCCGAATTACTCATTACTGCTTTAACGTCCGCAAAATCAACATTAATAATTCCTGGCCTGACTATGAGGTCAGATATGCCCTGCACTGCCTGTCTCAAAACCTCGTCGCAAATCCAGAAAGCTGAAAGAAATGTGGTTTTCTCGTCTATCCGGGCGAGGAGCTTATCATTGGGGATAACAAAAAGAGTATCCACCATATTCTTTATTTTTCTCTGTCCAATTTTAGCAATTGTCCTCCTCTGTGCTCCTTCAAAAGAAAATGGCAATGTAATTGCCCCGATTGTAAGAGCTCCTGTTTTTTGAGCAATTTCAGCTACTATCGGAGCTGCTCCTGTTCCAGTGCCACCACCCATACCGCAGACAATAAAAATAATATCGCCTCCTTCCAGCGCTGTCTCTATTATTTGCCGACTTTCCTCGGCTGCCTCTTTGCCTATCCTTGGATTCATGCCAGCCCCAAGTCCTCGGGTCAAATTTTTTCCTATTTGAATCTTTTTATGCGCATTTGTTTTCTTAATATCCTGCGCATCACAATTAAGTGCGATTAGTTCTACGCCCTGAACTTTACATTTTGCCATCCTGGAAATGGCATTACATCCAGAGCCGCCTACTCCCACTACTTTTATTCTTGCTCCTGTTTTCATTGTTCGAAAATTAAGGAATAAAAATCTTAAAAAACTTTTTAGCTTTAAATAATAATTCGTTAGGTGTGCGCCCGCCCTCTTCTTTTAACCCATTCAGTACCAACCCGCATAAAACGCTATAACCCAAATCGTCCTCCAATCCAAGAAAATTCTTGATAGCGCCTTTTCGGATAGGCAATTTTAATTCGCCTTTTACGAAATTAATTATTCCGGGCAACTTAGAACCACCCCCAGCCAAAATCACACCAGCTGGGAGCGCTTCTTGTTTTCCTATCTTCTTCAACTCCTTATCTACCAAATTAAAAATTTCTGTTAATCTGGCCCGGCCTGCCTTAACCATTTTCTTGGTATCAAAAACAAAATCCTCATCTTTATTTATACTAATTTTTTCCTTTTTCGTCTTATTCTGGAAAATATATGACCCAAATTTACTTTTAATCTCTTCTGCGATATTAATGTCTGCCTGTAAGGCAATAGCTATATCTCTTGTGATGTGAGCAGACCCAACTGGCAAAATGGCTAAATGAATCAAGTTTCTATCCTCAAAAACCGCAATTCCGGTTGTTTCAGCTCCGATGTCTACAAGCACTGCTCCCAATTCTTTTTGCTGGGGAGTCAAAAGCGCCTTGGCAGATGCCAAAGGAGATGGGATGACTTCAGCTATTTTCTCAACTCCTGCTGCCATTACTGTTTCAACAACCTTATTTAAGTAAGGAGAAAATGCGCAAATTGCTAAAGCATTTACCTCTAGCTTTATTCCTTTCATGCCGACAACATCTTCAGACCCGACCTCGCTGTCAACGATGAATTCCTTGGGGAAGATGTCCAAAATTTCCTGATTAGAGGTGAGCCGAGAAAGAATATCTGTTTTTGCTTCTTCTTTCACCCTATCTACATCATCCGGAGAAACCCTTTGGTCTGCTCTGGAAATCGCCACTGCGCCGTGCCCTTGTTCGGATATAATATGGGCACCTCCGATATTAATAAAAACCTCCCTTATGCGATGGGGACTAATCTCGTTATTGAGTTTTGTTAAAACATGATTGATTTTATCAGAGACAACATCCGCGTCTATTACCACCCCTCTCTTCATTCCATCAGACAGCACGCTCGCAACCGAAAGAACTGCAATATCTTCTCCATCTCTTTTTCTCTGGGCAACCATTCCTTTTACATACCCAGAACCTATATCAAGTGCGCTTACTATATTGTGGGTCCGAGCCATATTTCTATTTCTTAAAAAAGTTTAAATATTCTTGCTCTTTGGCCTGCATCTTTTTTGCCTCTTTTAGATTCTCGTGGTGATTACCCAAAAGATGCAAAAGACCATGAATAAAAATATGCGATAAAGCATCTTTTTTATCAAAATCAATTTCCGACGGACAAATCATTATTTCTCCCAAGCCCTTTGGCAAACCAGCCAACTCCTCTGAATAGCCATCGCTCGCAAAAGACAATACATCAGTGGGCTCATTTTTGCCTCGATAAATGAAGTTCAATTCTGTAATTTTTGCCTTATTTGCGAAAACCACGGACAGATCCAATTCTTCGCCTGGTCTCTCTGTTTTTAAAATCTTTTCTCCTATTTCCATTAATAACCTTTTGTTTATGGAAAATTTGGTAAGGTTATTGATTTCAATCATATAATAGGACTATTTAGCCAATAACTCTTTTACAATTGCGCTCACAATTCCCCCGTCTGCCTTGCCTTGAATTTTTAGCATCAAAATGCTCATTATTTTGCCCATATCCTTTATTGACTCTGCTTTAGTTTCTTTTATCGCTTCTTCTACCAATTTTCTAATTTCCTCTTCTGGCATCTGCTCTGGCAAATATTGATTCAAGATTTCTATCTCTTCTTTTTCTTTATCAGCCAAATCTTGTCTCTTGCCTGTTTCAAATTGCCCTACTGCTTCTTTGGATTTTTTAATAAAAAAGGAAATTATCTGAAGAATCTCTTGGTCTGTGAGCCGACTTTTTTCAATGATTTCTGCTTCGTCCTTGGCATCTTTTATTATTACCCTTTTTTCTTTCTCTTTTTTGATTATACCATCTAAAAGAAGGCGTAAAACAGAAAGCTTTCTCTCTTGATTGTTCTTGAGAGATTCCTGTAGGTCTTTTTGAACTTTTTCTCTTAAATCCATAAAATTTAAAGCTTGCCCATTTTTTCCATTTTTTGGTATCGCTCTTTTGTCGCTATTTTCCTTAGAGCAACCTTTTTCTTCAGCCCTTGGCTCATTGGGCGGATGATGTATCTAGATGCTTTCGCCCTATAAACCAAACCGCTCCTGCGGAGACCCCTTATAAACCGACTCACCAATTGCCGGCTGTTTTCTCTTTCTTCTTTTTCAACAAAAAGCCCTGACATATAATTAATTTATTACTGTTTTAATTTTTTCTTCAATTCCCCGACGACCTTATCTATTTTAACCGATGTCTGTCTGCCATCAGCCATATCCCTAATGATAATCATATCTCTGCTCGCTTCTTCTTCGCCGATAATCAAAGAATATAATGCTTTTGATTTATCAGCGCCCCTAAGCTGGGCAGACAAAGATTCTCTGTCAAATAACTCTGCTACTGATATGCCTGCTTTCCGAAGGTCCTCCATAAGTTTCAACGACCTAATTTTGGCAATATCTCCAAGCTGGGCTAAAAATACTTGCGGTCCCGGAATTTCAGCTGGACCTAAATTACGCTCCTTCATTATAGTAATAATCCTCTCAACCCCAGCAGCAGCTCCGCAAGCAGGAATATTTTTTCTTGAAAAAAGCTTGACAAGATTATCGTATCTGCCACCGCCGACTAAACTTCCAAGTTGTCTGCCAAGTTCATCCTCCGCGATAATTTCAAACACGGTTCTCGTGTAATAATCCAATCCCCTCACTAAACAAGGGTTTAAGCTGTATGGCAAACCCAACTCATCTAAAAATTCCAAAACCTTTTTGAAATGATTATGGCATTCTTTACAAAGATGGTCAATAATTTGAGGAGCGCCGAGAACTATATGTTTACACCTTTCCTGTTTGCAATCCATTATCCTTAAAGGGTTCATCTTGAGCCGCCTTTTGCAATCTGCGCATAAAGAATGTTCGTTTTTCTTTAAATATCTTACTAAAAGTTTCTTGTATTCGCCTATACATTCCTTGTCTCCAATGCTGTTCAGCTCAATAATTAATTTTTTAATCCCAAGGGCTTGAAGGATGTTATAAAAGACATAGATAATCTCCACATCCATTATCGGGCGTTTGGAACCGAAGGCCTCTATGTTGAATTGGTGAAACTGGCGATACCTGCCTGCTTGCGGTTTTTCGTGTCTAAAGACCGGACCAAAAGAAAACATTTTGACTGGCTGTGGCAAGCTTATCATCCCATGTTCAACATATGCTCTTGCCATAGATGGAGTAAACTCTGGCCTTAGAGTTAAAGAATCTCCGCCCTTGGTCTTGAGCGAATACATCTGTTTCTCCACTATTTCTGTGGCTTCTCCTGTCCCTCTTTCAAACAGCTCGGTTGATTCTAAAATCGGTGGAGTAATTTCTTTAAACCCATAAAATGAAGAAATTTTTTCTCCAACTCCGTAGACCTTCTTGTAAAACGGCTGATTCTCTGGGGTGATATCAAACATCCCTTGAGGCGCCTGAATTTTATTACTCACTTGTTTGCCTGTCATGTTATTATTTGTCCATAAAAACACTTAATGGCCATAACCGAAAAGCGCTTCTTCCGATAATTAAGTCCCTGTTAACTGGACCAAATGACCTTGAGTCCAAAGAAACATTGCGATTATCTCCTAAAACAAAATACTGATTATCTCCAAGCATTGTCTCAATATGGCCCGCGGTTTTGCTATCAGTAGACAAATATTCTGATTCGTCCAAGATATAAAACTCTTCATCATCATTTTTTATAAAAATCTGGTTGTCAACAATTTTTATCGTCTCTCCTGATAAACCAATTACTCTTTTTATTAGTCGCTTGCTCGTGTCATTCGGATTATAGAAAACTATCACATCGCCCCGACCAGGACTGCCCAAACGATAAGAAATTTCATCAACTATAAGATAATCATAATCATGAAAATTTGGCTCCATGCTGGCGCCGCTTACAAAAAACGGTTGAAAAACAAATGCCCTGATAGGCACAACTATTATCAAGGCCACAATGCTTATCTTGACTATCTCCCAAATAAAAAAGATGATTTTTTTCATAATCCGAATTACAATTTAGTGATGATTTAATAATTGTAGACCAAAAGCAATGTTTTGACAACAAAAGAAGAGCGGGGGCTGGCTGGATGGCAGTCCCCGCATCAAGAAGCATAAGGTTGCGATGGTTAGAAAAACTCCTTAACCCTATGCTTGATTACCGAGGTTTGACTACTTGATATGCGAAGGTGGGGCCCCTCACAAATATGCATCTCGCCACGCAACACGCATGCGCGAAGAGTATCCATTCTTTGTGATTCATGTATCCATGCCAATTCCTCTGGCGCAATATCGCTGTTATCGCCACTTGTTGAAACTAATTCTTCCGAATCCTTCTGTGCCATGCAATACCCCCTTCACCTTTAAGCGGATTTCTCGTTGTGCTTGAATGAGCTGTGTACTCCTGCCTCCTACAGGAGATTTCTGAATAGTATTTTTACTATACGCCTAAACTAGCCAAAGGTCAACAATGTTGGGGGCGGACCCTAACAATTAAATTGCTTGTTTTTTTGAAATGAGTATATAATGAAAGAATGATTTTAATAATCGGGCTTGGAAACCCGGGCCTAAAATTTAAAAACACCCGTCATAATATTGGATTTGAAATCCTGGACCAAATAAGAAAAAATGGTGATTTTTCTGTTTGGGAAAATAAAAAGCGGTTAAAAGCAAAAATTTGTGTCGGGGAACATGGAGACAAAAAATTGATTTTGGCAAAACCCCAGACATTTATGAATAATTCCGGCGAGTCATTAAAACTGCTAACCGCTTTTTACAAAATACCAATCAGCGAACTTTGGGTTGTGCATGATGACATTGATTTGGAATTCGGGAAAATAAGAATCAAAAATGACTCTGGCTCTGGCGGACACAAAGGAATTGAGTCAATAATTTCTTGTTTGGGAACCAAAGATTTCAAACAATTTAAAATAGGAATTTTGAATAAAAAAAAGGGCAAAATAGATACAAAAAAATTTGTTTTGCAAAAATTCACAAAGCAAGAATTGGGACAATTGAAAGACATAAAACAAGAATCAATTTTGTCTTTATTCTCCGCCCTGTAAAATTACACCCTCTTTCAATGGAAGACATCAATACAATAGACATAAACAATCCTCTTTATCCACAATCACTGAAAGAAATAATTGACCCGCCAAGGGTCTTGTATTATAAAGGAAATCTGGATTTTAACAGCGCCCATATAATCGCAGTAGTTGGAACAAGGCGATGTTCTGATTATGGCAAACAAGCAACAATAGAAATTGTTTCTAAATTAGCCCAAGCTGGATTCGCAATTATAAGCGGGATGGCAAAAGGCATTGACACTATTGCCCACCAGACAGCATTGGACTATAATTCCAAAACAATCGCAGTATTGGGGACTGGAATTGACGACAAAAGCATTTACCCTCAAGAAAATCTCGGTTTATCTAAAAAAATTATTGAAAACAACGGAGCAATTATTTCCGAATATCCGCCGAACACGCCGGGACATAAAAGCAATTTCCCTGAGAGAAACAGGATAATTTCAGGAATCAGCCAAGCTGTATTGGTTATTGAAGCAAAAGAAAAATCAGGGGCATTGATTACTGTCCGACACGCATTCCAACAGAAAAAAATAGTTTTTGCTTTGCCCGGCTCTATTTATGCACCAAACTCTAAAGGATGTAATCGCATTATCAAAAATGGGGCGAAATTAATTGAAAAAGCAGAAGATATTTTCAAAGAGTTCGGAATAAGTCCAAAAATAATAAGGCAGAGGATTACAAATATCTCGCCAGAAGAAAAATTGATATTAGATATCTTAAAAAATCAGGCCCTGCATATCAATAAGATAATTGAATTGACTAAATTGTCTTCAACAAAAATAAATTCGCTTCTAATCAATCTAGAAATGACAGGAATAATAAGAAATCTTGGAAACAATACATTTATTATAAAAAACAAATGGCAAAATTAATTATTGTGGAAAGCCCCACTAAGGGAAAAACTCTCGGCAACTTTTTAGGCAAAGAGTACGAGCTCGCTGCCAGTTTTGGTCATATCAGGGATTTGCCTAAATCAAAATTAGGCATAGATATTGAAAATAATTTTGCTCCCCAATATGTTATTCCCACAAAATCAAGAAAAACAGTTAATTCTTTGAAAAAATTGGTTAGCAATTCTTCTCAAGTCATCTTGGCCACTGATGAGGACCGAGAAGGAGAAGCAATCGCTTACCATCTTAAAGAAATTTTGAAATTAAAAGATTATCAGAGAATTGTTTTCCATGAAATAACTGAAAAAGCAATTAAAGAGGCGTTAAAAAATCCGCGCCAACTTTACACAAGCTTAGTAGATTCCCAGACAGCGCGAAGAGTGTTGGACAGAATCGTGGGATACAAGCTATCTCCCTTTTTATGGAAAAAGGTCGCTCGCGGTCTTTCAGCTGGCAGGGTCCAATCAGCAGCAGTACGGCTCATTGCGGAACGAGAAAGGGAAATTGAAAAATTCAAAGCAGAAGAATATTGGAGCATTGAAGCCCTGCTTGGCAAAATCCAAATTTCAAAATCCAAAACTCAAAACAAATCCAAAACTCAAAATCCAAACGCAGAAAAAAATCAGATTTTAGCCTCTTTGATAGAAAAAGGTGGTAAAAAAATTCCAAAATTGGGCATTAAGGCGCAAAAAGAAGCGGAAGAAATAGTTGATGATTTAAAAAATGCGGTTTTTGAAATAAAAAGCATTGACAAAAAATCAATAAAGAGAAATCCCTTTCCACCTTTCACAACTAGCACATTACAACAAACTGCTGGACAGCGATTGCGGTTAAGTTCATATAAAACAATGTCTTTGGCGCAAAACCTTTACGAAAGAGGCCTTATCACATATCATAGAACAGATTCTTTGAATCTTTCCACTGAATCCACTTTCGCAGCAAAAAAATATATTATTGAAAATTTCGGAGAAAAATATTGGCCTGGTTTTTCGCGGAGATATAAAACAAAAAGTAAGGGAGCGCAAGAAGCGCACGAAGCAATTAGACCCTCCAATCCTCAAAATGACCCCAAAAAACTTAATTTAGAAGGAGCTCAAGCAAAACTTTACGAATTAATCTGGTCAAGATTTGTGGCAAGCCAAATGAGCGAAGCGATTCTTGATTCTACAGATGTAAAGATTGAAGCAAAAAATCCAGAATCCCGCAAATATATTTTTCAGGCAAGAGGACAAATATTAAAATTTGAAGGATTTTTAAAAGTTTATCCATTGCAATTTGGAGAAAACGAGATTCCAGAAATTAAAGAAAAAGAAATTTTAGATTTAATAAAATTAACGCCTTCACAACATTTTACCCAACCTCCTGCCCGCTATAATGAGCCGTCTTTGATTAAAGCATTAGAGCAATACGGAATCGGCAGGCCATCCACTTATGCTCCGATTATTTCAACGATTCAAAGGCGAAATTATGTCTTCAAGAACGACCAGAAAAGATTCCAGCCATCAGAAATCGGCTTAGTGGTAAATGATTTATTGGTAGAGCATTTTCCAAAAATCGTTGACATTGATTTTACTGCCAAAATGGAGGCAAACTTAGATGAAATCGCTGAAGGAAAGGAAATTTGGCAAAATGTAGTGGGTGATTTTTATAAGCCATTTGCAGAAACCCTTGCTCAAAAGGAAAAAGAACTTTCCAAGCAGGAAATTGCAGAAGAAAAAACTGATAAAATCTGCCCAGAATGCGGAGCAGAATTGATTATAAAGTTAGGGAGGTTCGGCAAGTTTTACGCGTGCACTAATTTCCCGAAATGCCGATACACAGAATCATTAAAAGATAATAAATTAGGAATCCAATGTCCTAAATGTAAGATAGGAGAAGTTACTGAAAAACGAACCAAGAAAGGAAAAATATTTTACGGATGCAATAAATTCCCGAAATGCGATTTTGCTTTATGGGACAAACCTACTGGAAAAAAATGCGAAAAATGCGGGGCGTTGATGATAATAACAAAAAGAAAGCAAACAAAATGCTCAAATAAAGAGTGCGAAAAAACCTCTAAAAAGATTGAAAAATGAGCAAAAATACTGTAAAATAACGGAAAACGAGCCGGAGTGGCGGAATTGGCTTACGCGCAGAATTCAAAATTCTGTGGGATTACTCCCATGTGGGTTCGACCCCCACCTCCGGCACAAACAAAAAAATACCCCTCTCGGGTTATTTTTTTGTTATCAATCAACAATTCAGGTATTTATAAATTTCTTTTTCTGTAAATCCTAATTGACCCACCAAATATTTTTTAACAAAGGTGTTCATCAACCCCCTACTGATTACTCCGCTCCGTGGAATTGAGAACTTTTTGCCCGTTTTTTTATGCTTGATTATAAGATGACTCGCGCCTTGCCAAAAAGAAAAATCCCCGATTTTATTCAAGGCAGCTAAAACTTGTTTGGGGCGACAGTTTGTGAATTTTGGCTTAGTTCCTTTCGCCATGTTTAAGCCAAAGTAAAGGCAACTTCTCTTTTTACTTTTGTCTGGTCATTAATGTATTTTAAAATTAGCTGGCCCCTTCTCTTTATGGCCTTTTCTTTTAGGGCATTAATAATCGAGCACGGAAGATAAAAACCTAAGTCCTTTCTGACCTTGAGAGGGATTTCCAGATAATCAAAAATGGCATCATTAACCATTTTTATCAACTCGTTAAAATTCTCTGCTTGTGTATGGCAGTTTTCTAATCCTCTACCCTTGATTTCGGCCCAAAAACCATTTCCCTCTTTGTGAACTAAAACAGCTATTTTCTGAGGAAGCAGTTTCTTATAAAGTTGGAGTGTTTTTGTTTTCATAATGTTTTCATAATGTTTTCATTATATCTTTGATATTATAGAGTAATAATTTTAAAAAAACAAGGTTTTTAGTTAGCGACATCATTACTGATTATTGATTATTGATTGCTTGTTATTTGTTGCGGGAGATTACTTCTTCGGCTAATTGTTTGAAGGCGCGGGAGGCGCGGGAATTGGGAGCGGTTTTTAAAATCGGCTCTTTAGATTCTGTTACTTGGGATAAAATAGCAGCCCGAGGAATAATAGTATTGTGAATATATCCTGAAAACTCATTTTTAATCGCCTTGGAAATGCTTCTTGAAATTTTGCTTCTCCAGCCATACATTGTCAAAACCGCGCTAATCTCTTTTTCTTTTAATGGTCTGAAAGAACGAATCATAGAAACCAATTGATTAGCGCTCCTTAAAGCAAGATATTCTGATTGAATGGGAATCATAATTTCATCAGCTGCATAAAGAGCGTTTAGAGTAAGAATATTAAAATCAGGACAAGTATCTATAATAACAAAGTCATAGTCCTCTTCCATTTTTTCAATTGCCTCTTTAATCCGTGCCTCTGGCTTGTGCGATTCCCTGATTCTCCCAATTACAGAGATTAATTCCGGGAAAGAAGGCATAATGTCAAATGCGAAATAAGGGGTACTTTTGACTGCTAATTTTGGCCTAATTTTTTGCAACAAAACATCGCCCACATAATTTGGGCTGCTTTTGATTCCTAAAGAAAAAGTGGCGTCTCCTTGCGGAGTTAAATCAACGAGCAAAACTCTCTTCCCAAGAGCGGAAAGAAACATAGAAAGATTCACAGCTACATTTGTCTTGCCTGTTCCGCCTTTAAGATTGGATAAAGCAATAATTTTAACCATTATTATAGATTAGTATATTTGTCTTAAAAACACAATTCAAAATTTGACTTTATATTCATAATATGGTAATGTTTAAACAGCTTTCACTTTCATATGCGCAGCATATCATCTTCAAAAATCAAAGAGGGGGAACAAATGAAGACGATTCTGCTAATAGGCGTACCTATAGATGTGCGCCAACAAGTAGAAGCAAAAGTAGTCGGCGAATACGAAATCGCCGTGAGCGAGACATGTAAGGATGGGGCAAGACAGATACGCAGTAGACATCCGGACATCATATTGATAGATGCTCGATTGTCTGATGGGCTATTTGGCTCAAATGCGCACTGCCTTATCGAAGAAACTAAAAAGAAAAGTCAAACTACAGTCATCGCCATCTCTCCGTTCATATATGAGCGCTCCTGCTTTGAATCATTGGGCTGCTTATTCTGCCACCCAACACGAACGGGCGAAACGCTCCAAGAGGCGCTTTCTCTACGATGAACGAAGACAAGAGGCCGAGTCGCAAGACCCGGCCTCATTTCTTTTTTATAATAAATTTATTTCTTCGGAATGATTCTTGGCGCTTGATTAACCATAGAAATCTTTTCTTTATCAAGCGCTTTTTTAATCCCAAAATTAATCGCCTCTCTTGCCTCTACAAAATCATCAAAATCAGCTGAATTGAAAAAGTAAGCAACCTCAAATCCTAAATTATACGGACCAAGCTCTTTAAAATAAACTCTGTCTATTTCAACTCCTTTAATTTTTTTCAAAATATTCTTAATCATTGCTGGAATCTTTTCTATTTTTTTAAACGGAGTGTCGTGGGCAATACTTAATATAAAAACAGCTCTTCTTTTTTCCATTTGACCAAAATTATGAATGCGGGAATTTGTGAGCTCCTTATTAGATATAACCAACTCCTCTCCCTGCAAGCTTTGCAAACGAGTGGATTTTATTCCGATACTCTTTACTTTGCCCATTTCTTCGCCGATAGAAATGAAATCCCCCAATTTAAACGGCCGGTCAATATCAATGGAAAATGAGGCGAATATGTCTGCCAGAACATTTTGCAGAGCGAAAGCAATTGCAATTCCTCCAATTCCCAAGCTGGCTGCCAAAGCAGTGATATTATATCCAAAAGACCGCAAAATAATAATAAGTCCGAACGCCCATACTATAATCTTTATTATTTTACCAACGAACCGCATACCTGGGCGGTCTATTTTTCCGTCCTTTGCGTCTTGAACCATCGCCCTTTCAGTGCTGAAGTCAATCAAAATCTGAATGGCCTTTATAATATAAAAGACCATAAAAACGAAAATGACTGTTGGGAAATATTTTTCCACAACCGCTGGAATGTGTAAAAATAGGAAGGATAAATAAAAAGAAAGAAGGACATAAAGGGGCCAACCAACAGAATCAATCATCCTGATTATCACATCATCAAATTTTGTTTTCGTACGCTTTGCCAATCTCCTCAATTCCACGATTATAACCTCTTTAAAAATCCTTAAAATCAGAACAACCACTATAAAAACGAATAGCGCTATTAAATAGTCAAAAAGCGTGTTGCCCCAGAAGGCCATACTCAATGATTCTGGTCGGTTGCTTAACGCCTGATTTAAATAATCTTTTATAAAAACTATATTTAGCATTTCTTCTTCTAAACGAATATTTTTACATTATAGCAGATAGAAAAATTAAACCAAAATCAGGAGCCGGGCAAAAATACATCAAAAAATATTTTTTTCTTGTTTTTTGCTTTTGGCGCGTATAAAATTATCAATTCTTTCGCTTTTTCAATTAATTTTTCGCCAACCATCTCTTTTGACCCCCTTATCAAAGCAGTCGGGCCTGCTGGTTCTTTCATTTCCAACAAAATATCATTTTTTTTGCCTGCTTCTTTCAATTCTAAGTTCTCCTGATGGTTTCTGCCTATAATTATTTTAACTTTGTCATCCCAAAAATGTCTGCCGATTTTAAGCAAATTAATATCACTCACATCTGGATTATTATTATTTTTTATCAAGTCCTTTAATTTTTCTGAAAAACAAGAGTCAGTCAAAAGACATCCTCCGCTTGGCGCAGGAAACCAATCAATTTTCCATTTTTTTGCCAAAGCCAATTGCTCTTTCCGTGAACGCCCCTTAATTGCCAAAAAATTATCCCTATCAATAATACCTTTTTGCTCTGCTATTGTCGGTTCAAGCAATTTGGCTGATAATGGCCTTAAAAGATATCCCTTAAGCCCGCTCTGTTTTTCTATCAACTGCAGGGCTTGCTTGTTTTGCGACATTGGCCTTTCCCCCAAAACCTCGCCGGTTGCAACAAAATCAAACGCTTCTTTTGTCATTATTTCTTTGGCGTATTTAAGCATCAGGGCGTGGCAATCAATGCAGGGATTCATATTTTTGCCATAGCCATATTTCGGATTTTTAACCATTTCAAAATGTTTTTTTGAAAAATCTATAATCCTTAATTTGATGCCGAGTTTTTTAGCTGTTATCTCTGCTTGTTTGGAATCAAAAAAACAGCTCTTGAAAACCAGGGCCTCTACTTCTATCTTTTGTTCCAATAATAATTTGGCTGTCAGAATAGAATCCAATCCACCTGACAATAAGACCAATGCTTTGGCTTTCTTCATAAACGATTTTATTGAATATCTTCAACAACTCTCTGATTATCAACCAATGACTTGTTGGGCCAGATTTTTTTGCCCGGGGAAATAATGACTCCAGCTCCTGTAATTACCCTATCTCCTATAACTGCTCCTAATTTCGCTCTTTTGGTATCAATAATTTTTCCCTTGGCTGATGTTTTTATTGTTTGGCCGTCCTCATTAAAATTCAATGTGGTTGTAGTTGCCCCTAATTTAGAACCATCTCCGATTATAGAATCAGCGATAAAACACTTCGGGCCTATTTCTGTTTTGTCGCCTATTATAGAATTGTCTATGGTCGCCCCATCCCTTATTCTAACCCTGTCTCCGATGCTACTAAATTTTTTGATAAAGCAATTCTGCTCAATCAAACAATTCCTGCCGATATAAACAGGACCTTCTATACGCGTTCCTTTTTTAACAACCGTTCCTTTGCCTATCAATAAATTCCCGGAAACCACGCAATTCTTATCTATTTTCCCTTGATTGGTCCCTTCTATTTTTTTTAACAACGCCTCGCAGGCCTCAATAAGATGCCAACAAAATGAAATTGGAATCCATTGCTCTGCCTCCTGAATATTGAGTTTTTCTTTGATAATAAATTTCTTAATGTAATCGGTAAATTCATATTCTCCTCTTTTTGATTTTTCAATTGAAAATTTAAATATGTCTTTTGGCAGATAATACAGGCCTGTGTTAGCCAAATTAGAGGCCGAGTTTTCCGGCTTTTCTATAAATGATTTTACTATCCCATTAGAAATACCCACAATTCCGAAAAATTTTGGCTGGCTAACTTCTTTAACTAAAATGCACGGAAATTTCTCCAAGACCTTTTTAATATCATTATGACTATATAAATCATCTCCGTTTAAAAGCAAAAACCTTTCCCCGATAAAAGGCAAGGCGGTTTTCGCAGCATCAGCTGTGCCCAATGGCTCTTGCTCCAACGCGTATTTTATTTTGAGGCCTTTATGTTTTCTCCCGATTATTTTTTTAATTTCTTTACATCTCTCATCCGGCCTGATAACCAAAATAACGGTGTCTACTAATCCGTTTAATTGTTCTAAATTATGCTCTAAAATGCTCTTACCTAAAACTTTCAATAAGTGTTTTTGTTTCGCAGAAGAAAGTGGTTGCGTCCTTTCCCCTCTACCTGCTGCCATAATTACTGCTTCCATATCTTTTTTAAATCTTAAAATTATTCTTGGCGAGATAAAATGCCTTCTCGTTCAATTCCATCCTTGTCGGCACATTTTCTTTAATTGCTTTCAAGATGTTGGCAGGGCTTAGGGGAATTAATCCTTTGTGTGCTGCTCCGGATAATATAAAGACCCCTGCCAAGATACTTAATCCCAGATGTTCTTGCACAATGTCCGAGGCCTTAATACTGTAAATTTCTTTAGCAAATGGCTTGATTTCAGAAATAATCTTTTCTAACGCAGGAAGTTTTTGATTTCCAAAAGAAGGAGAATAAATTTCAAAATCATTAATCAAAAATATTGTCCTTTTTCTGGAGGAAAAACAGCAACTTTTTAAGGCCTCGCTTCTTTCCATTGCCAAAACCAAATCCGCCTCTCCTCGGGTAATTAAGGGAGAAAAAATACTTTTTCCAATTCTAACCTGCACTGCCACAGAACCGCCTCTTTGGGAAAGCCCATGAAGCTCGGACATTTTAACTTCATTGCCTTCTAAAAATCCGGCTTCAGCGATTATATTGCCCAAGGTTATCAGTCCCTGCCCACCAACGCCTGAAAGCACTATATTAAATTGTTGATTATTTTTCTTCATCTCTTTATCCTAATACAAGGACGACGAACAATAATAACAGCCACTGTTTCCTTTTTAATAAACTCCTTTACTGTTTTCACAAAATTTTTATAATCCTCTGCTGGCTCAATAATTTTTAAATATTTCACTCCGCACGCTCTCACAATTTCTTCTAATTTAACTTTCTGTCCTTTTTCTTTTCTTCCTGATTCAGCAATACCTGGATACGGCTGTTGACCAGTCATTGCTGTAATTTGATTGTCCATCAAAATAATCAAGGGGTTGGATTGGTTGTGAACAACATTGATTAGGGCGGGGATTCCAGCGTGAAAAAAACTTGAATCACCGACAAAAGAAATTAATTTTTGTTTTTTATCTGCTTTCTTAATGCCATGAGCTATGCCTATGGAAGAACCCATGCAAAGCAAATAATCTTGAATATTGTGCGGAGCAAAAGAAGCAAGCATATAACAACCGATTCCTCCTCCGAATACAATGTCCTCATTTTTCAAGCCCGATTCTTTAATCGCCTGCTTAACGCCGTTAAAAACAGACCAATAGGGACAGCCAGGGCAAAGATTGGGGAACCTTTTTATGCTAACAGGTAGCTTAATTTTGGGTGCCTGATATTTCTTTTCAGCCACTTTGGCGATTGCTTCCATAACCTGCTCTGGCTTTAGCTCTCCAACTTCAGGCAATAATCCCTTGCCCATGATTTCTAATTTGGGATTAACATCTTTTGCTAAAATCTTTATTTCTTTTTCCAAATACGGGTCTAATTCTTCTATTATCAAAACCCTTTCCAAGGGTCTTATAAATTTCGATATTTTATTTTCCGGCAAAGGATGGAAAAATCCTAATTTCAAAATAGGAATTTTTAAATTGAGCGATTGGAGAGCTTCTTTTGTGTGCAAATAGCTCACACCTGAAGTGATTATTCCAATTTTGGCAGAAACTGACGAATCATCAATTAAATTTATTGCTGACTGTTCTGACTCTTTTCTAATTTTACTAATCTTATCCAAAAGCTCCTGATGCATTTCCAGGACTCTTGGCGGCATAGTAACGAATTTCTTATAATCCTTTTTAAATCCTACTTTTCTATCCGCTTTTTCTATTTTTCCTAATTTCACAATACTGCTTTGATGGGCAACTCTCGTGGTCAAACGCAAGATAACCGGAATTTCAAATTTTTCAGAAAGATTAAAGGCAATTTTTGTAAAATCCTTGCATTCCTGCGAATCAGACGGCTCAAGAATAGGTATGTGCGCTAAAGATGCAAATCCCCTGGTGTTTTCTTCTTCTTGTCCAGAACTGTGACAAGAAGGGTCATCTGCCACGACTATCACTGTCGGACCTCTTGTTCCAGTATATACAAAGGGCAGTAAAGCATCGCTCGCCACATTCAAACCGAAATTTTTCATCGCTACCAATGTTTTTAAATTTGAAAAACTTGCTCCAATTCCTGCTTCTAAAGCAACCTTTTCATTTATAGAATATTCAAAATAAAAACTTCCCTTGTCTGCTTTTTTAAGCAAGGAAAATCCATCACCGATTTCCGAAGTAGGCGTGCCAGGATAAGTAGAGACAAACTGAACCCCTGCTTCCAGGGCTGCTCTAATAATAGCGTTATTCCCTAAAAGAATTTCTTTTCCGGATTGTTTTTTTAAAAAAATATTTTCCCAATTCATATAATGTCTTTATACTAACATGAAAAAGAGGGTCTGTTAATCGGATCTATAAGCTCGTCGCATTTTTTAGGTTCTTCCCAAGCTCTTCGCCCTTCTCCGTAGTATCATATTCTGCGTTTAAAAATCCATTTTCTTTTAGCCAAGCCTTTACCCAACCCGTTGGCTCATGTCCTTCTATAAAAAATCTGACTCCTCCAACGGTTTTTAATCGTTCAAAAAAAGCCTTGTGCCTTTCGGGATATAGAATAAAAATTTTATCTTTCAAAAAATGAAAATTTCTTAATATCTCCAGGGCTCCAATTCTTAGAAAATAACTATTTTGATGCTCCTTGTAAATTTTAAATTTTATTTGAACTGCATCAAGAATATTTTCCAAAATTGTAGCTTCATTCTTATTAGTAGAAATCGTAATGTGTCCTCGTTTAGTGGCAGGGGCGTAGCCGTCGCCCTCCAGCACGCCACATATAAAATCTATGGCTAATCTCTTGTCCTTATTAAACAGAATCTCCTTTAATAACGAACCCAATAGAGAATTATAAAAATCTAATAGCGCTATTCTGTGTTCTCTAATAATCAAAGTTCCATATTTATTCCATTTGCCCGGCGATTTACCTATGGGTTCTCTTATTCTAGTTTTATTAACCCTGATCCCAATTTTATCTTCCCATATTTTAACCAATTCTTTTTTGACTTCCTCTGGATTAATTTTATAAATGTTTGTATAAGAAATTATGAATTCTGGGCTCGAATCTTTAATCAAAAAATTATGCATCTTTAGATAAGCTCTTGCTTGATCAAAAGTGGAAGCACAAATTGCCCAACTATTTCCTTTCTTTGTTCCGTCTGCAAAATATGCTCCTAAATAAAATGCAATATCGCAATATTTTATATTAGAATTAATAATTATCGGCATTTTATTTCCACTAAAAGCAATCACAGAATCCCCGCCGATAAAAGCATAGTGAGTATTTTTTAGGGCCGAAATTATTATTGGGTTTAATTTTTCTATATTTACTTCTGCGGTCTGTTTCTCGATAGTAAATATATACTCTTTGCCATGAAAATATTTATCAAAGACGCAGGTGTATTCGCTTCGTCCCTCTCGGCCTCTAAAAGTAATATGTATCTTGGAATATTTTTCCCTAATAATCTTATCGTCTTTTATGGCTTTCACTAAAACAACATCGTTTCGCTTTAACTTTTGGACTTCTGCAACTGCTTGAGGAATATATAGTCTCCCGTCTAAAGATACGCTAGCGTAAAAGCCATTAATTCTCTGTAGCCGAATCTCAATTTTGTTATTCAGTAAGTTATTATTTTGAACGATTTTCTTGGGCACATATATCCCTATCTGATTAGAATAGAATATTGTCTTGGCGAAAAAATAAATATCGTTCGACGCCTGAACCCGAACCCAATCTCCTGGCCCCAATGAACCCGCCTTATCCTTGGGTATATAGAAAAAACCTGTACCGTTCTGATTACTTGCTCTAATATGAGAAATAAATCGAATTTCCATAAAATAATGTTTAATTACTCTACCACGACTGATTTCGCCAAGTTTCTTGGCTTGTCCACATCTAAGCCCTTTTTTACCGAAATATAATAAGCAAAAAGTTGAAGAGGAATAACTGATAAAATTGGGCTAAGCATTTCTAAGGTTTTAGGCACGAATACAACATCATCAGTTGATAAATCATCTCCTTCTGTTGCTAAAGCGATAACCTTTCCGTCTCTGGCTTTTATTTCCTCAATATTAGAAACATTCTTTTCATAAACACTATCTTTTAAAGCAACGACAAAACTAGGGAAGTCCTTATCAATCATAGCAATGGGCCCATGTTTTATTTCTCCTGCTGGCATGCCTTCAGCATGGATATATGAAATTTCTTTTAGTTTTAAAGCGCCTTCACAAGCAACTGGATAGTTGTATTTTCTACCAAGATAAAGAAAATTTTTATAAGCAAAATATTTCTCTGCTAAGCTCTTAATGTCTTCTTTTTTCTCTAAAATCTTTTTACAAAGTTCTGGTAATTTCTCTAATTCTTCTAAAATTCTCTTGCCTGTTACTAAAGACATATTCCTTTGCCTACCTAAAAACACAGTTAAAAGAGCTAAGATAGTTAGTTGGGAAATAAAGGCCTTAGTAGAGGCGACTGCTATTTCCGGACCAGCGTGATTGTAAACACCTGCCTCAACTTCTCTGGCAATGCTTGAGCCAACCACATTAACAATGCCTAAAGTAAGGGCGCCCTTTCTTTTGGCTTCTTTTACTGCGAAAAGAGTATCAGCGGTTTCTCCTGACTGGGAAATTGCTAAGACCGCATCATTCTTATTAATAATTGATTTTTTATATCTAAATTCTGAAGCGTTTTCTACTTCTACGGGAATGCCAGCATATTCTTCAAGCATATATTCGCCCACTTTTCCAGCTAAAAAAGCGGTTCCCATGGCAACAATAACAATTCTGTCTATTTTTTTTAGCTTGTCTATAACTGGTTCTAATCCCCCAAGCTTAGCCATTCCATCTTTTAATATCATTCTTCCTCTTATAGCATTTTCAATTGTTTCTGGACCTTCAAAAATCTCTTTTAACATAAAATGAGGATAACCGGATTTTTCTGCCTGCTCTATGTCCCATTCTATCTTATGAAAACTTTTCTTGACTTCTTTATTCTCTAAAGTAAAAACTTGAAAATCATCAGGAGTGATTACTCCCATTTCTCCATCGTCTAAATAGATAACTTGTTTAGCATAACCCAATATTGCCGTAGCATCAGAGGCAATAAAATTCTCTCCTTCGCCTAAAGCAACTAACAACGGGCTGGATTGCCTGGCAAAGACAATTTTATTTGGTTCTTTTTCACAAACCACAGCAATAGCATAAGCGCCAACAATTTTCTGGAGAGACAAGCGGACGGCCTCTTCTAAAGCTTGCCCTGAGCTTGCCGAAGGGTTGCCCTTATAATTTTCTTCAATCAAATGAGGCAAAACTTCTGTATCTGTTTCTGAAATAAATTTATGCCCTCGCGCTATTAATTCTTCTTTAAGTTGCTTATAATTTTCAATTATTCCATTGTGAACAACAAAGATTTCTTTTTTGCAATCCCAAAGAGGATGAGCGTTAAGGTCAGAGGGCTTTCCATGCGTTGCCCATCTTGAATTATGAGATACAACTCCATTAGCAATAAAATTAGAATGAGGAGAAACCTCTAAGTCATAGAGAAATTCAAAAGTTGATCGTACTTTTTTAATCTGTTTTATTGGCTGGAACACAACATCACAATTCAAGAATCTACTAATATCTTTAATTAAATCGTTGCCCTTCTCTTTAGATTGGTAATCAACAATCTCTTCTAAGATTCTGCGAGTAAGAAAACTCTCATCTCTTGGGCTTAATTTCTTCTTAATTTCTACACTACTATCCTTAAGAAATGCATTGTATCTTTTATAAATTTCTTTTTTAGTAAAAGGGAAAAACTTAAAACTGAAATTCAAGCGATTCTTGGATAAGGTTTTTAAAAGTTTACTAAGTTTGGCTGATTTTAGGGCTGAAGAAAACCCAACAGACTCCTGAAATTTCTTAACGCTTTGCCAATCGCTGAACACTACCCCAGAAACAGGCAGCCAGCCCTTAATTCTCCTCCCTGCTTTAGAAAAAGAACTCAAGATTCCAAATCTAAGCAATAAAAATTGGATTGTTCTTGCTATTCTCTCATCTGCCAATTTAAGAGCTATCTGCTTGCTTTGTGTGGCCACACAACCTTCTGCGTCGAATAATCCTCTTAAAAAAGCTGCTATCTCGCGCAAAGAAGCTCTGCCCATCTCTTCTAATAGCTTCTGCTTGCCGAGAACCACATTCTCTTTAAACCATCTAGAAAGATAAGTGCTGTTGACCTCTAGTAAATAAGCTCTGGTATCATTTTGAGAGACTATGCGACCCTCAACATTGAAAACCTGATGAATTAATTTTTTATATTCCTCCAATAAATCCTTATCCATATCCTTGAATCTGATACTCTTGGGCTGAGCCGTGCCGTCCCCAAGGAAATAACCAATAATCTGCATTAACTCAGGCGTACTCCTTCTGGGTAGGGTGATAAATTTACCCCAAGATGTATCTATTGGCATCGCTTCTTTTTCTAATCCATAGCCTTGAAAAAATTTAGATAACTTTTTAAGCTGATCCTCTCTACATTTACGATCGTTCTTCAATATGTGGCCTAAATAGGAGGCGCTTATGCCAATGGCTCTCGCTGCCTCTATTTTTGATAACTTCCTCTGTTTCAAGACAAGCTTCATTTTTTCAACTGAGCTATCAGGGAGCTCATAATATCTCCTCGTATCAGCTTCAGGAAAAGTTAGCTTTCCTCCCTTAATATCTATCCTCTTGGGAACGATTAGAATGTCACCCATAGAAAGCTCTTTCGCTCTCTTATATGTTATATGGCCATCCTTGAAAACTAGCATCTTGTGTTCCTTGGTGGCCTTAAATAAAGTTGAGTTTGTTTTTACTGCAAGCAGAGAAGTGGGTGATTTGTGTTTAAAAACCTTTGCTCTGCCGTTAACAAATTTTAAACTCTTAGTATTTAAACATAAAACCTTTTCTCCTGATTTAATTTTGCCGATTTCTTTAATACTGCCATCAGCCAATTGAATTAGAGTATCTGGAGGAAGGCAATGTCCTATGGCTGTAGTGCCTTGAATGTCCCCTAACTTCTCTCTTAAATCTTCTATTCTTCCTTTTGTCTTTACGACTTCGGCCCCCTTATTCAAAACCACAACGCCGCTTGAATCATAGCCCCTATATTCAAGACGCTTAAGTCCTTCCATAACTATAGGAAGGGCCTGCTTTTTACCAACATAACCTATTATTCCGCACATGTTAGAATTTGTTCGCGAGCTAAGCGAGCGTTAGAAATTCTTACACCCTGAGCGTAGCGAAGGGTAAATTTTCTATACCACAAAATTAATTAATTTGTCTTTGATAAAGATTGTTTTTTTGATTTTCTTATTCTCAAGCCATTTTTTAGCAATATCGGACTCAATGGCTAAATTGACTGCTTCTTTTTCAGATAATCCTGTAGAGACAACAATTGTGCCACGAACCTTACCATTAATCTGAATAATCATGCTCACTTCTTTTTCAACAATCATTTTCGAGTCATATTTCGGCCAATTTTCTTGAAATATTGACTTATCTGATTGATATAATTCTTCGCTTAAATGGGGCGCGAATGGAGCAAGGATCTTCAAAAAATCTCTGAAGTCACCCGAGAATATTTCCTCTACGGAATTAATAAATTCCATCATGCAGGCAATGGCAGTATTAAATTTCTGGCTCTCAATATCCTCGCCAACCTTTTTAATTGTTTTATTTAATAATTTCTTCGTTCCCAAATCCGTCTCTTTAAAAAGGTTCTGAGAAAGATTGAATACTTTCTCTAAAAACCTTCTGGCGCCTATGATGCTTTTGGTATCCCAAGCAATCGGTTGGTCAAAAGGACCCATAAACATTTCATAGAGGCGGAAAGCGTCAGCTCCGTATTTCTCAATAATTTCATCTGGATTGATAACATTGCCTCTAGATTTAGACATTTTCTGTCCATCAGATGCTAAAATCAAACCAATTGTTCTTAATTTTTTAAATGGCTCGTCAAATGGCAGAATTTTTTCATCTTTTAAAACCTTAATCCAAAATCTTGAATACAAAAGATGCAAAACCGCATGTTCTGCTCCGCCGATATAGAAGTCAACTGGCAGCCAATGTTTAATCAATTTTGAATTTTGAATTTTGAATTTTGAATTTAGATTTTTGGTTTTGGCTTTTTTATTTTGTGCTCCGAGCATTACATATGCGAGGAAGTACCAACAAGAGCCAGCCCATTGAGGCATTGTATTAGTTTCGCGCAAAGCCCTGCCTCCACATTTTGGGCAAGTTGTTTCAACCCAATCTGACTTGCTTGCCAAAGGGGATTCGCCTGTGCCAGTTGGTTCATATTTTTCAAGTTCTGGCAGGACTAAAGGCAAATCCTCTTCCAATAAAGCAACCCACCCTGGATTCAATAATTCTCCTTTACTAAATTCTTTACTTTTGGCTTTTGGATTTTGGCTTTTGGCTTTAGCCGCACAGTTTTCGCAAAAAATAAGCGGTATTGGCTCTCCCCAATATCTTTGTCTTGAAAATATCCAATCCCTTAGTTTGTAATTTATCGCTGGATTAGCGCATCCTTTCTTTTCTAACCATTTTGTCGCTTGCTCAACTGTTTTATCCAGCTTTATCTCTTCAATAGGCAGATTGTATTTTTTGGCAAACGCAAAGTCCCTTTCATCGTGCGCCGGCACTGCCATAATCGCCCCGTATCCATAGCTTGGCAAAACATAATCAGCACTATAGATAGGAATTTTTTCTTTTGTAGCAGGATTGAGGGCATAAGCACCTGTAAAAACACCTGTTTTTTCCCTGTCTTCTGTCTGTCTCTCAATATCTAATTTCTTTTTGCTTTCTTCTACATATTTTTCAACTTCTTTTTTCTTGTCTGGAGTTGTAATTTTCTCCACTAAATTATGCTCTGGGGCTAAAACCATAAATGTTGCTCCAAAAATCGTATCTGGCCTTGTCGTAAAAACTTGAATTTTAAATTTTGAATTTTGAATTTTGAATTCTATGTCTGCGCCAACAGATTTCCCTATCCAATTTCTTTGCATTTCTTTTATCTTTTCCGGCCAATCAAGCTTGTCCAAATCTTTAAGCAATTCTTCCGCATAATCAGTAATTTTCAAAACCCATTGTTCAATATCTTTTTTACTTACCTCTGCTCCGCAACGCTCACATTTCCCTGCCACCACCTCCTCGTTAGCAAGTCCTGTTTTACAGGAAGGACACCAATTAATAGGCAGTTTTTTTCTATAAGCCAGTCCTGTTTCAAAAAGCTTCAAAAATATCCATTGAGTCCATTTATAATAATCCGGGTCAGTTGTGTTTATTTCCCGCGACCAATCATAAGAAAGTCCGATTGACTTCATTTGCTCTTTAAATCTTTTGATATTTTTCTCTGTTGAAATCGCTGGATGAATACCTGTTTTTATCGCATAGTTCTCTGCTGGCAAACCAAAAGCATCCCAGCCCATTGGATGCAAGACATTGTGCCCCTTCATTCTCATATAGTGGGCGATTACATCAGTTCCGACATATCCCCGCGGATGACCCACATGAAGGCCATCTCCTGAAGGATAAGGGAACATATCCAAAACAAAAAATTTGGGTTTTTTTGAAGAATCCTTGGCTTCAAATATCTTTTCCTCTTCCCATTTTGTCTGCCATTTTTTCTCAAATTCTTTTGGACTATATTCTGCCATAGTTCTTTATCTTACCTAAAAATCCTGTATTTTTCAATAAAGAAGCGGCCGGTTCTGTGAACCGACCGCACACCATCTTGCCCCCGATATTCGGCATTGCCGTTATCCGAGTGGATATTTCCACGATTCTCTCGCATTGTGCAAGAGCGGGAGAACAACAATCTGCCCGAAAATGGGGATATACAGCAGGAAACAAAGGACAATCTTGGAAGACCAACACCATATGGCGCGCAAATCCTTGCCAAGATAGCGAGGCTCTTGCCTCATCCACCTCATATTCTGTCACCTCCTACGATATTTATCTATTTTACATATTGCCACTATTGCGATTAAAAATCAAGGAAAACAAAATCTTGCCATTTAAATGGCAAGATTTTGTTTGAATGTTTAAATTTTTCAGAATAATCCAAAAAGTTTTCCTATAAAAAATACATAGACCACCAGATACATCGCCCCCTCCCAAATATGAATCCTGCGAGAAATTCCAGAAATAATAAAAAGAAAGGTTGCGACAATCAAAACCGGCAAGCCCAAAGAAAATGTTTGGGCATCTAAATGAATGGTTCTAAATAATCCGGGAAGCCCGACTACCACTAAGATATTGAAAACATTGGAGCCGAATATATTGCCCAACGCAACTTCTGATTTTTTCTGCCAGGCAGCTTTTGCTGAAACCAAAAGCTCTGGTAGAGAAGTGCCAAGCGCCACAGCTGCCAAAGAAATTACCCCTGCTCCAATGTTCAGTAATTCAGATAATTTTATTACTGAATCAATGAGGTATTTTGCTCCAAATGCCAGACCGATTATTCCGATAATCAGAATTATGAAATCTTTAGACCCAATCTTTGGCCTTTTAAGCAGGGATTTCTTTTTTGATTCTTTCAAATGCAACCCTCTCCTGTCCGCTCTTCCTGGAAGCACCTCATAAATTTCATCTGTTGCTTCCTCTTTATGTAAAAATGTATATAAAAGATAAATGCCATAAGAAAACACCAAAAACAACGATTCTATTAAAGTTATCTTTTGGTCCCATGCAGCTCCTAAAAATATTACTGTGGAAATCGCTAAAAGCGGAAGGTCTAAGTCAATTAAGCTCTTGGTAATTACGAGCCGTTTACCTATAACTGCGGATATCCCCACTATTAAAAGAATATTGGCGATATTGGAACCAATGGCATTGGCTGGCACTATCTCTGTCACTCCCTTAAATACAGCCACTATTGAAGATATCAGCTCCGGGAAAGAGGTGCCTATTCCGACAATGGTTACGCCTATTATAAACGGAGAGATGCCTAATGATAAGCCGATTTTTTCCGCGCTTTTTAAAAGCCAATCAGCGCCCTTGACCATCACGCAAAGAGAAACAATGAAAATTATTATCCAAAAAAACAACATATTATTTTAGGATTATTAATTATACAAAATTTTTCATTTTATTCCGAACAACTCTTTGGCGTTTTTTGTGGTTTGTTCAGCCACTTGTTTTAGAGAAATGCCCTTGGTTTTAGCAATTTCCTCAGCCACATACTCCACGCCCATGGGGTCGTTAATCTTTTTCTTATACTTCGGAGGCAACAAATATGGGCAGTCGGTTTCAATCAACATTTTTTCTAAAGGAATTTTCTTGATGATATCGTCTTGATTAAATTTAAAAATAATGCCGTTGAAACCGATATGGAACCCCATTTCCATATATGCCCTTGTCTGTTCCCAATTTCCAGTAAAACAATGAATCACTCCCTTAAATTTGGACCCGTAAATTGTGCAAAGATAGCTCAATATCGCCAATAAATCATTATGCGCCATCCGGCAGTGGATAATAATGGGCAAGTCCAATTCTTTCGCCAATTTCACTTGCTGGCGGAACAAAATATTTTGAGCTTGTTTGAATTTTTCCAATTTTATCTTTGTCTTGGGTTTCCAATAATAATCAAGCCCTATTTCCCCTACTGCCACTACTTTTTTATCTAATGAGATTTTCCGATACTCTTCGTAATCAAATTCCGACTCAAACAGACTCTCTTCTTTGTCTGCTTCGCTCTCGTCAATCTTCATCCGAGTAAGG
>JAHIFQ010000013.1 GCA_018900835.1 Patescibacteria group bacterium | reverse complement strand
TTTGCTACCGCTTTGCCAAAAACAAAAATTCCCGATACAAGAATTGCTTCCAATCCCGGACATTTACTTTTTACTGGCATTCTTGATGGTGAAAATGATAAAATTAAAGCTGTGGCGGATCGGCTTTTCCAGGAAGATATGTGGACGCCGTACGGTATCCGCACACATGCCGCATCTAATCCCGATTTCAATCTCATGAGTTATCATCTTGGTTCTATCTGGCCTCATGACAATTGGATCATTGCTCAAGGTCTTAAAAAATATGGACATGATCGAGAATATGAAAAGATAAGACAAGCGCTTCTCAACGCTTATAATTCGCTAGGGGAAATACCGGAACTTTATACGGTAGACGATGGTAGAATTGAGAGAATTGCGGTTGCCTGTTCTCCTCAGGCATGGGCAAGCGGCGCGCTATTAAATTTCATTTTAAAAACATGAAAAACTCCACATCCGAGGAAGTTGGATAATCAGAAAAACCGGCGTCGAGGTATGATCGAAGCAGTAAATAAAACATATGAGATGCCGACCAAAAATAGCCAAAAATAGGGACGTTTCTGATTCTTTCTTCAATATATAGTGAGTAGCGGGGTAGGGTAAACTATATTTTTATAGTTTTTGTCCTCAAATCAGGTATATAAAATCCATTTGACTGCTGTATTTTAGTTCTAACCCTTCATTGCATTCAGGACCTACGGCATTGTTCACGATACGGAGCATTCCCAACCGAGAGGTATATCCTTTTCGGGCGACTTAGGAGTGTCAGAACTGCCGAAAGGCAGTTTTTTTGACAAATTCTGAAAAAGTCTTATAATAAATTGAAAGTCAATACGTTTCCACAAGGAGGGAAAATGCACATTTCAAAATTCATGATTGGGAAATGGCTGAAAAAAAGAAGGACATCTCTAATCGGAATGGGCCGTTGGCTATGGAGAGTTTTCTTAGTGGCGCTCATAGTCCTTGGGCTGGTTTGTATCCTCAAGGTGGCCAACGATAATCCAAGAGAAGGGTTGCTGTCTGCGTGTCTTATCCTGGCAGCATCTGGAACAGTGTTTACTCTTCTGTCTATTGGAAAGAACATAGTCCGCATATGGAAGCCCCAGAACAGACAGTCGGATATTCCTTCTTCGCCTAGGCGGAGTAGAAAAAGGAGAAAGATAGCGATTTTTCTTTTACCTTTGGGAATATTACTCGTCTCGTGGGTTTTCTACAGCTGGTATTTCGAGTCCCTGCCCCAAGCTGTAATTCATATCATCGGCGAACTTCAGATGCCTGCCACAGGGGAGAGGATTCTCGTTTTTACGCCCCATCCTGACGATGAGACTATCGGTGTTGGGGGATACATTGCTGCGAGCATAGAGTCAGGGGCATCTGTTTGGGTTGTTCTAGTCACTGATGGCAACAATAAGGGAATGGAGCTCCAGCGTTATCAAGAGTTTAGGGAGGCCGTTAACATCTTGGGTGTGCCAGAGGAAAATCTATTTTTTCTCGGCTATGCGGATGGTCTTCTAAAAAACCAGGACCAGAATGAAATTAGGGCACGGTTCGTTGAAATCGTTCTTCAAATCCAGCCAGATATTATTATCGCGCCACACCCCGAGGATTTGCATATTGACCACAAAATCACAGGAGTACTTGTTGCATCGATAGCAGAAGAGACGGATATCACGCTCTATCAATATTTCATCCACGATAATCATTTCCCTAATCCTAGGGGGCTGGTTCCGGATGGATATCTCTTGCCGTCTCTTCGCATGATTGTCATTGGCCAAAATTGGAGAAGATTTATGCTTTCTGGGGAAATCATGGATGTCAAACAGGAAGCAATTCTGCAATATCGCAGCCAACTCCGCAATTCTTACCTGAGGAATCTCCTTTTCGGCTTTGTCCGGCAGAACGAACTGTTCTTGCTCCCGGATGACTAACCCTCCCCTGTGTTTTCAGCAGGGGAGCTTTTTTTCTTGTCCAGACGCATTAGAATTGTCGGGAAACAAGAATCGCTATTTGAACAATTTCTTGATATAGAGAAAAAATAGAGCTGACCATATTTTCGTTATTTTAGGATTTTTTGTTTTGTTAAAAATATGGTATAATAAAATTATGAAAATAGAGATTACAAATCTCGATGAATTTCAGGGCATTCTTTGGTCAAAGCCGATATCAAAGCTTAGCCTGGAAAGAGATAAGATTTACATCATCCATCAAGTTTTAAGTTTTGGAAGCTTGAAACAAATTAAGTGGTTATTTAAGCAATATAGCGGGGAAGAGATAGCAAAAATATTTTTAGAAAATCCTAAGAAAGTTTATACTGCGGCAGTTTTTAATTTCATTAAGAATTTTGTTTTAGATTTCAATAATAAAGAATTACCAAAAAATAGGTATGTCAAAACTTTATCTCGATCTATTGAGTGAAAATCAGGCTAAAATCTTTAAGATTTTGAGTCAATTTTGTGAGCACGGAGTTCTTGGAGGAGGCACTGCTTTAGCTCTCCAGATTGGTCATAGAAAATCATATGATTTTGATGTCTTTTTATCCAAAACGCTTTCTAAGGGATTTGTTTATAAAGTAAAAAAGGTTTTTGGAAATTTTGAACTTATAGCTCAGACCGGTGATGAATTCAGCTTCACAGCGATGCCTCAAAATGTAAAAGTTAGCTTTATCTATTATCCATATCGCAATCTCTACGAAAAAATTAAAACTCCTCATTTAGATATTTTTTCTTGGAAGGATATTGCTTTAGATAAAGCTCATACTGTCGGCAGAAGGGGCGAGTGGCGCGACTATGTTGATTTATATTTTATTATCAGGAAAGGCCTTTCTTTGTCTGAGATTATTGAACTTAGTAAAAAGAAATTTGGCGACTCCTTTTCTGAAAAATTATTTTTATCTCAACTCATCTATTTTGAAGATATACAAGATTTTACAATGGAGCTTACGGCAGACAAGCCCTCTCGCAAAGATATTAAAAGTTTTTTAGAAAAAGAAGTTAAGAAATTGCGATTTAGATGAATTTTTTTTGTAATAAATTTAAAAGTTGGCTTATTAAAAAAAGGAAGACCTAAGAAAAAATAGAGCTGACCCTATTTTCGCATTTGACAAAACAAGTGCGTTTTGCTATGCTGTACTAAAATGTACAGTATGAAACAACAGAACTTAAAACAAAATAAACTGGATTTACTTTTAAAAAGTCCGAATAATCTTTTCCATACAAAAGATTTGTTTTTGCTTTGGGGTATCAAGAATAAGAACACTCTTTACACTACCATTAAAAGATATGTTCAAAAAGGAGTGTTGATTAGAATTCAAAAGGGATTTTATAGTAAAGTGCCCTTAAATCAAGTAAATAGAGCCCAATTAGGCATTAGCTTCTTGCATTCTTTCGCCTATATTTCAACAGAAACTATTTTGAGCGAGCACGGCATTATATCTCAAGACATTCCTTGTTTCACTTTGATTTCTGACAAATCTAAAAGGTTTGAGGTAAATAATATTTGTTATATATCAAGACAAGTAAAAGATAAGTTTCTGTTCAATAAAACAGGTATTGTAGAAAAAAATGGCATAAGCCAAGCCAGTCCAGAAAGGGCAGTGGCTGATTTGCTTTATTTTAACCCCAATTATCATTTTGATGCTTTCAATTTAATTGATTGGCCAAAAGTTAAAAGTATTCAAAAAGAAATTGGTTATATATGATTAATATTAGTCAACAAAGGGCATATTATAAAGCTCAATTGTATCGTCTTTTGATAAGGTTGCTGGACGACCCAGAGATAGCTTCAAGTATTTTTTTTAAAGGCGGAACCTGTTCAGCAATGTTGGGTTTTTTAGATAGGTTTTCAGTTGACTTGGATTTTGATTTAAAAAATGGGTCTAATAAAAATAAACTTAGGAAGAAGCTTCATAAAATTTTTGATGATTTAAACTTGAAAATTAAAGATGAGAGCAAAAATGCTTTGCAGTTTTTTCTTTTATATGAGGCGGCCGAAGGCCAAAGAAACACTATTAAATTAGAGATTCTTGACAGCTCTTTTAAAACAATTAATTACCAGCATCAATATTTGAAAGACATCGACAGAATGGCTATTTGTCAGACAAGGGAAAGTATTGTCGCTAACAAATTAGTAGCCATAACAGATAGATATAAAAAAAGAAAAACTATTGCTGGTCGTGATGTGTACGACATCCATTTTTTTCTTTCTCATGGGTTTGACTACGGGAAAGAAATCATTAGAGAGAGGACAAACAAATCAGCCCTTGCTTATTTGCAGGAACTTAAAATATTTATTAGTAAAAAAATTACTCAAAAAATAATTAATCAAGATTTGAATTTTCTTTTATCTCAGAAACAATTTAACAGCATTAGACAAACATTAAAAACAGAAACCTTGATGTTGATTGAAGATGAGATAAGGCATTTGAATAAAAAATGATTTTTTGATCAATTTTGAATATGAGAGATTTTTTGGTATAGTAAAGTATAGTAAATATGGTCGGAGGTTGTGGGAATAATTAATTTTTTAAAAGAATTATGAAGGGATTTAATTCAAATATTGAAAAAGATACTTTGGAAAACAATAATTTTCGCAAAGTGCTTTATACTGGAAAGCATAGCCAATTGGTTTTAATGAGCTTGAAACCAAAAGAGGAGATTGGAATGGAAGTCCATCCAGACAATGACCAATTTTTCCGGTTTGAGAAGGGTCAGGGTAAATGTATTATTGATGGAAATGAATACGAGGTAACTGACGGGTCTGCTATAGTTGTGCCAGCTGGAGCCCAGCACAATATAATCAATATTTCTGACTCCGAAGAGTTGAATCTATATACCATTTATTCGCCAGCTCATCACAAAGATGGAATTATTCGCGCGACCAAAGAGGAAGCGGAGAGCAATGAGGCGGAATTTGACGGTATTACCAGCGAGTAGATAAAATAGATTAAATTTAAAAAACCTGCATTGGGCGGGGGGAGGCCTTTTTAGGAAAAAATAGTATAATTATATTAATATGGTAAGACCAAGAGGTTGCAGAAGAATAAGATTTAATCCGCACATTACTTATTTCAAGCCACAAGGTGTGCCTATGAGGAATTTGGAAGTCATTGAATTAACTGCCGAAGAAGTGGAGGCGTTGAGATTAAGGAATATAAAAGGGTTAGTTCAGGTTCAATGCGCCAAATTAATGAATACCTCCCAGAGCACATTTCAGAGAATTTTATCTTCTGCCTATAAAAAAATTACGGAATCATTGATAAATGGAAAAGCCATAAGGATAATAAAATAACCATAGGAATCATTGATAAACAATTTGGGCTTAGATAATTTGACAGATTTTTGATTTTGGTTTATAGTGATTTTTAATAGGTCGAAAAATAAGCAATGAAGAAAAAATAGAAAAATAGATGAGCAACAAGCTATATATCGGTAATCTCCCTTACGAGACAACCGAGGATGCTCTAAAGAATTTTTTCTCTGAAGCTGGCTCTGTAGCTTCTGCGACCATCATAGCAGACAAAATCTCTGGTAGGTCAAAGGGCTTCGGTTTTGTAGAGATGTCAACCGATGATGAAGCCAAGAAAGCCATTGAAATGTTTAATGGCAAAGAGTTCTCTGGCAGAAATATCGTTGTTGACGAGGCCAGGCCGATGAAGAAAGATTTTTAATTCTTTTACAGTATTCAAACAAAACAAAAAGCCCCTACGGGCTTTTTGTTTTGTTTGAGGATTTTGTGTTATAATAGACAAGAATTATTTTTGACCAATAATAAATAATTTTCAGAAATATATGAAAGTAGAAATAGTAGAAAAACTTTCCGCTCTCATTACAGCTGCTTTTGGGCTCGTTGCTGCGCTTGCCTGGAACGGAACAATTCAGGCAATTTTCAAAAAGGTCTTTGGCACAGCAGACGGCATTTTGTCTATGTTGGTCTATGCGATAGTTGTTACGATTATTGCTATCGTCGCAACGATTTGGATAGGGAAAGTGGCAGAGAAAGCAAAGAAATTATAATTCACAAAGCAATGAACATAAGAAAGATAATAATTTGGTTAGCGCGTTTGATTTGCATTGTGTCAGCTCTGTTTTTTTTGATATTTGTAATAGGCGAGGGAGTGTTTGAAGCCACAGAACAGATAGGAAATAAAATAAGGATTGAGGGATTTATACTCGCTGGCCTTTTCATTTTCGCTGGTATCAGCAGTTTGATTGTCTGGCGATGGCAAAAATTGGGCGCGATTCTGCTCTTTATCTCCGGATTATTTTTAGTATTATTCGTTGTTGCCACAGCAAGAGCCAACAGGATATTAGTATCCGCGATGGTGGGAGGTCCGTTTATTGTTTCATCACTCCTTTTCTTCTTAGCAGAACACGATAAAAAGAAAACAAAAGAATTAATGGTTATTAAATAAAACATATCCAAGATTAAAAACAACCGCTTGCGGTTGTTTTTAATTTGAAACTAAGCTGATTTTTCGCTAAAATAATAATATGATTGCCAAATGGCATAATTTGTCTCCACAAGAGACGATTAATATCTTTGGGAGTAATGTTAATGGAGGGTTGAGGCATAGCGAGGCGCTTGAGCGCCAAATTGAGTTTGGGAAAAATTCTTTGCCAAAAGAGAGACCAGCTCCTCGGCTTAAGATTTTTTTGAGCCAGTTCCGCAGTCCATTAATCTACATCCTGTTTATCGCCGGAGTAGTGGTTTTATTTATTGGCGATTATACGGATAGCGCAGTGATATTTGGGGCTGTGATATTAAATACTTTTGTGGGATTTGTTCAGGAATACAAGGCCTCCAGGGCCCTTTTTGAACTTAAAAAAGCGATTAAAGAACAGGCAAGGGTTTTAAGGCAAGGGAGTATTAAAATGATTGATTTGTCTGAAATCGTGCCAGGCGATATTTTTATTTTACAAGCTGGGGATAAAGTCCCAGCTGATGGACGGATTATAGAATCCCATAATTTCAAAGTAAATGAAATGGCTCTGACCGGAGAATCGCTATCAAGCGAGAAATCAGTTCAATTATTGAAAGAAGATGTTCCATTGGCAGATAGAGATAATATGGTCTATATGGGGACCATAGTAGAAGAAGGAAAAGCAACTATAGTGACGACAGAAATCGGGGTGGGCACGGAAATTGGGAAAATCGCCATTAGCTTGCAAAGCATAAAAGAGGGAAAGACCCCTTATCAAGTGAAATTAACCCATTTTTCAAAGATAATAGGGATTGCCATCGGGCTCATCACTTTAGTCATTTTCTTTGAAGGGATTTTAACAGGCGAAGATTTCATAGAAATGTTTACCACTTCAATTGCTATGGCTGTGGCAGCTGTTCCAGAAGGGCTCCCAGTAGCGATGACAGTTATCTTGGCGCTTGGGATGCAAAGAATCTTTAAGAAAAAAGGACTGGCAAGAAAATTAGTGGCTGCGGAAACGCTCGGCAGCACTTCTGTTATTTGCACAGATAAAACGGCCACTCTTACAGAAGGAAAAATCAGCGTGAGCAAGATATTTGACGGTCAAAAGATATTAAACGCTTCAAGTCGGAATTTGATTAACGATTCTATATATAAGATAGCCATGGTTTGCAACGAGGCGTTCATAGAAAACATCCAGGACGAGAAGAAGGACTGGGTGGTAAGGGGAGGGCCTACAGACAGAGCCATACTATTATTCGGTCTTGAATCAGGTATTTCAAAACAAGCAGTTGAACAAGAATTGGTTAAGATAGATGAGCTTCCTTTTGATAATAAGAAGAAATTTTTAGCCACTCTTCATAAAAAAGGAAATAATAATTTTCTTTTTGTTTCTGGCGCGCCTGAAAATTTATTGGCAATGTCTAATTTAGATGAGAGCACTAAAAAGAAATGGGAGAAAAAATTGGAAGAGCTTACGAGGCAAGGATTTAGAGTGATTTGTTTTGCAAAGAAAAAGATTATTCAAGACACTATTGTTAATTCAGAATTCAAAAATCTGGAAATTGTTTCTTTTTTGGGACTTTCAGACCCATTAAGAAAAGACGCTAAAAAATCTATAAAAATCTGCAGACAAGCAGGAATGAAAATCATTATGGTTACAGGAGACCATCGTTTGACTGCCGAGAGCATAGCAAAACAATTAGGGTTTAAAATTTCTAAAAAAAGCGTTATTGAGGGAGGAGAATTAAGCGCATTGTCGGACGAGGAGTTCAAAAAAAGAGTCAAGGATATACAAATTTATGCCAGGGTTGAGCCAGAGCACAAAATGAGAATAGTCCGGGCCTGGCAAGAGAGAGGAGAGGTGGTAGCAATGACAGGGGACGGCATCAATGACGCGCCTGCCTTGAAACAAGCAGATATTGGAGTTGCTCTTGGGTCTGGAACCAGTGTGGCGAAAGAAACATCTGATTTGGTGCTTTTAAACAACAGCTTTAGCGTTATTGTTTATGCCATAGAGGAGGGCAGGGCTATATTGGATAATATAAGGAAGGTTATCACATATCTTTTGACAGATAGTTTTACTGAAGTGATTTTGATAGGGGGTAGTATGTTAATAGCTAAATTATATGGCCAGGTATGGTTTTTGCCGCTTACGGCAGTGCAGATATTGTGGATTAATTTAATAGAAGACGGACCCCCGAGCATAGCGCTTGCTTTTGAGCCGAAAGAAAACGATTTAATGAAAATGAAGCCCAGGGGGCATAAGGTAAAATTGCTCACCAAAGAAATGAAAATAATAATTTTCACAATAGGGATAATAACTGACTTGATGCTTTTAGGCCTTTTTGCCTGGTTTTGTTTGAAGGGGCTGGATATAAGATACATAAGAACTATGATTTTTGCGGCGTTGGCCATTGATTCGCTTATCTATGTATTTTCCTGCAAGAGCTTGAGAAAAGGACTGTTTCATATTAATATATTCTCTAATAAGGTTTTAATCGGTGGGTGGATTTTTGGAATGGTGGCTTTAATAGGGGCAGTTCATCTGCCTGCGTTGAATCATCTCTTGGGCACAATTCCGCTCCACATTGCGGACTGGTATATTTTGGCAAGCTTGGGGATTATAGAGTTGTTGCTTATTGAAGCAGTGAAACATTATTTTATTGTTCGCCATCAGACAGAGAAATAATTAACCAGTAATTATTAATTAATTAATTATTGATATGCAGATACATTTCGTAATATACATTTTATTTTTCATAGTTGCTGGCGCAATTTTAGCCAAAGCAGGAACATGGACAGTGAGCAGTTTATTGAAAATTGCCAAATTTTTGAGATGGAAAAAGTTTATTGTTGCCACGGTTTTGATGGGATTTTTAAGTTCTATGCCAGAGCTTTTTGTTGGAATCACTTCAGCAGCGACGAGAAAATCAGAATTATCTTTTGGCAATGTTATCGGCGCGAATATTATTTTATTGACATTGGTGATTGGAATTGCGGTTCTTTTGGGCGGGAAGCTTAAGCTCAAAGATAAGGCGCTTAACAAGTCAATGATGTTCGCGGCTTTATATGCTTTATTGCCTTTGCTTTTAATAGTAGATGGAGAAATTTCTCGTGGCGATGGGGTAATTCTTATTTTGGCAATGATATTTTATTTGCGGGAATTAATTTTGAACCAGAGGCAGGTGAGGGAACGATTTTTAGATGGTACAGAGGATATAGGCGAGGAGTTTCGGGCCTTTTTCAAGAACCTGATTATTTTCCTTTCAGGCATTTCATTAATGATTTTGAGCGCTGAATTGATGGTTTTTTCCGCAGGCAGGTTAGCGCTTACCTTTCATGTCCCGCTTGTTTTGATAGGCGTTTTGGGCGTTGCGTTAGGCACCTCTTTGCCAGAAGTGAGTTTTGGGATTAGGTCAGCCCTTATGAAAGAAAAGGAATTGGTTCTTGGTAATGTTTTTGGTTCTGTTATTATTAATTCCACTTTGGTTTTAGGAATAGTTGCTCTAATTTCTCCTTTCCGCGTTTATTCTTTGCCACTATATATAGATGGGTTCATCTTTACTGGATTAGTGGTGTTGATTTTTCTGATTTTTGCCAAAACAAAAAATGAAATCAGCAAAAAGGAAGCAAAATTTCTTTTGTTGCTATATGCGCTGTTTTTTGTGGTTCAGTTTTTCTTGAAATAACTTGCAGATTTTAGTTTTAATCTTTAATATGTATCCATATGGCTAAAAAATTCAAAATAAACAAAGATAGATGTATTGGTTGCGGAACCTGTGTTCAGTCATGCGACAAAGCAACCGAATTAGGAGATGATATGAAGGCAAAAATAATTGACCAGGAAAAATTAGAAGAATGTGGAGGGGCAAAAGTTTGTCCCTTTGGCGCGATAGAAGAAATGGAGGGAGATAAAATAAAAAAATAATTTTGTATGTTTTCACAAAATAATAAGATTAATAAAATTCTCATAGCAAGTATTTTTGTTGCTGTTTTTGGTTTTATTAGCTTTATTTCTCTTCCAGAAAAAAGAGTTTTTGCCGAGACAATACAGGAGAGCATAGAGATGACTGTTTTTTATAGCGAGACCTGTATCCATTGCGCAGATGAAAAGGCATTCCTTGAAAAATTGGAGGAGAAATATTCTAATTTTACTGCCAATGAATTCCTCATTTCTGACAGCAAAAATTATCAACTATTAGCCGACCTTTATAATAGATACAAAGTGCCTCAAAGCGTTCAAGGATTTGTGCCAATAAGTTTTGTCAAAGATAAATATTTTTTGGGATATACGGACGATGAAACCACTGGCAAGGAAATTGAGGATTATATTATTTCTTTGATGAATGGCGAAGACGGCCATTCTGTTATTAATGAAAAACCGATAATAATTCCTATTTTTGGTTGGGAGATTTATCCGTCTAAATTGTCGCCATTGCCATTGGCGATAGTTCTTGGCGCATTAGACGGATTTAATGCTTGCGCCATGGTTGCGCTCGGATTTCTTTTAGCTGTTTTGGTCGCAACTGGCGTCAGGAAAAGATTGATAATAATCGGAGGAACTTTTATTTTAGTATCAGGCATTGTTTATTTTCTTTTCATCTCTGCATGGCTCAATTTATTGCTTGTTTCCAAGCATATTCAGTTAATCACGACTCTTGTGGGCGTTGTTATAATAGTTTTTTCTATTTTCCTGTTAAAGGATTACATATATGGAGTAGTGTGCAAACTTTGCGAAATCAAGCCAGCCAAAAGAAAGATTTTCACCCGCGCCCAGAAAAAGCTTTTAGACACGATGAAAAAGATTGTTTCAAGCGAGAGCTCTCTTCCTGTTTTGCTATTGGGGGTCGTGGCAGTAGCAGTTGGAGTGAATTCCGTGGAATTGGTTTGTTCTTTTGGTTTTCCTTTGGCATTTACCAATATTTTGAGCGATTTAAACTTATCTATTTTTTCTCGCTATGCCTATATTCTGATTTATATCCTTTTCTATATGCTTGATGACTTTATTATCTTTTTGATAGCGGTTTTCACTCTAAAAATCACAGGAATCTCGCAAAAATATCTTAAAGCCGTAAAATTGGTTTCAGCGATTGTGCTTTTAGCTCTTGGTGTTATAATGATATTCAAGCCCGGATTATTGGGCTCCCTCTAAACAAGTGTTGGGGGCCGCCCCCAACAATGGCGTTCTAACAACGATGTTGGGGGCCGCCCCCAACATATCCCAACATATCCCAACATATAACATCGTAGTTAGTCAGCAATCATTTATTATTAATCACTATTTAATATGTTTGATTTAAATGGAAAAGTAGCAATAGTTACAGGCGCCAGAAGGGGAATGGGAAGAACTCATTCTTTGCTTTTAGCGCAAGCAGGAGCAAGGGTAGTTGTTAGCGATATTGATTTAAAGGAATGCGAAAAAGTTGTCGCAGAAATTAAGAAAGCAGGAGGCCAGGCAATAGTAGTTAAATGCGATGTCACTAATAAGAAAGACATAGACCAAATGGTGTCAAAGACCATAAAAGAATTTGGCAAAATTGATATTTTGGTGAACAATGCTGGAATTTGTCAATTCAAGCCATTTTTGGAATTGACTGAAGAGGAGTGGGACAGAACTTTAGACATTAATCTGAAGGGCTATTTCTTATGCGCCCAAGCAGTAGGCAAAGAGATGGCAAAACAAAAATCAGGAGTCATAATTAATATCGCTTCTGTGGCTATGGGCCAGGTTGGGGTTGGTTTTCCGAATATTGTCCATTATTGCGCTTCAAAAGGGGGAATTGCGGCGATGACAGAGGCCTTGGCAGTAGAGTTAGCCCCCTATAACATCAGGGTCAATGCTGTTGCTCCGGGTATGATTGAAACCCCAATGATTGACCCCATTAAGCAGGACCCAAAAGCAATGGAGGCAATATTAGCCAAAGTGCCAATGCGCAGAGTTGCAAAACCAGAAGAGGTTTCTAATTTAGTCGTTTTTCTTGCCTCTGACGAGTCCTCATATATGACGGGTTCTATGGTTGTAATTGATGGCGGTTGGTTGGCCGGCTAAAATCAAAACTCTGATCCTTACTAAAGCTTTGATAGGCGAGAAAAACCCAAAACCGCTAGAGGAACTCCCAGCGGTTTTGAGTTTTAAGGGATTTTGGATACAATATGGTAATGGAGATAAACAAGAAGACAATTTTAATAATCCTTTTTGTGCTGAATATCTTTTCATGGGCAGTTGCCTGGGATATCAGCAAAGATAAAGGACTTGAGATTTGTTTTTTTGATGTGGGACAGGGCGATAGTATATTCATTATGGCCTCACAAGGACAGCAAGTTTTAATTGATGGGGGACCGGATAATTCTGTTATCAAGAAATTAGAATCTAAAATGCCTTTTTGGGACAGGTCAATTGATTTGATTGTCCTCACTCATCCTGACAAAGACCATTTGTTCGGATTAATAGAAGTTTTAAAAAGATACAAGGTAAAAAATATTTTATGGACAGGCGTTGACAGCGACAGTTCTTTGCTTCAAGAATGGTTGAATGTGATTGAAAAAGAGAGGGCGAAGATTTGGATTGCTAAACAAGATTTAAATATTGAAATATCCACATATCTAAATATAGATGTATTATATCCTTTTGAAAAATTAGAGGGCAGAATAGTTAGTAATACTAACGACACTTCTATTGTTTTAATATTGGAGAGCAACGGGGAAAAGGTTTTATTAACCGGAGATATTTCAAGCCAAGTAGAGGATTTGCTAATTGAAAACAATCTGCCCATTAGCGCTGATATTTTGAAAATCGCTCATCATGGAAGCAAATATTCCAGTTCTGATGATTTTTTAAAAGCAGTTAATCCGAGCGTGGCAGTGATTTCAGTTGGAGAGAATAATCCCTACAACCACCCTTCTCCTGATGTCTTGGCAAAATTAGAAGATTCTGGTATAAATATCTTACAAACAAGTAAACAAAAAGACATATGTCTCATCCAAAAAGAGAAAGAACCATTCTTATTATTAAGCCCGATGCGGTAAAAAGAGGTTTGGCTGGCGAAATTATTTCCCGCATTGAAAGACGGGGGTTGAAGATTATCGCTTTAAGAATGTTTTTGGCGACAAAAGACCAGATAGACAATCATTATCCAAAAGACGAACAATGGATAAGGCGGATAGGAGAAAAAACTCTTAAAAATTATCAAGAGTATAATATTGATGCTAAAGAAGAATTAGGGACAGAAGATCCTTTGGAAATAGGTAAAATAGTCAGGACCTGGTTGATTGATTTTCTTACTTCAGGCCCTATGGTGAAGATGGTCATAGAAGGAATTCACGCTATCAATATGGTGAGGAAAATAGTGGGTCCAACTATGCCAGCGCAGGCAGATATGGGCACTATTAGAGGCGACTTTTCCGTGGATGATTCCACTGCAGCGAATAAAGACAAGCGCTCGGTAAGGAATTTAGTCCATGCTTCAGAAACACCGGAAGAATCAAAGCACGAAATAGAGTTTTGGCTTGCGCCTGATGAAATTTTTGATTATAAAAGGGCTGAAGACGATGTAATGTAGGGCTTTTCTGGATTTGACAGAGGTAGTTGAAATGATATAATAAAAGCAGGTCCTGTTCTAGTTCTGAACGATTTTCCGGCACTACTTTTTCTAAGGGAGCCCTATATCTGAATGTCCCTCGGGATATTCTTGCGGGCACCCACATTAAACGTACACCCGGAAAAAGTCAGAGCAAAAGAGCAGGATCTATTGGTTTCTAACAAAAGAAAAATGATAAAAGAGATTTATTTAGACAACGCATCAACCACAAAAATTGACCCCATTGTTTTAAGGGCAATGTTGCCGTTTTTGGGAGGACAATATGGCAATGCCTCTTCGCCTCATACTCTTGGCGAAAATGCAAAAAAGGCGATTAAAGAGGCCAGGAGCATTATTGCAAACTCAATATCAGCAGACTTGAGCGAAATTGTGTTTACATCCGGCGGGACTGAATCAAATAATTTCGCTATCAAGGGGATTACTTTTGCCAATAAAGATAGGGGCAATCATATTATCACAACCAAAATTGAACACCCATCTGTTTTAGAGGTCTATAAATGGCTTGAGGAACAAGGTTTTGAAATAACTTATATAGAAACAGATAAGTATGGATTTGTGAACCCAGATGATTTAGATAGAGCGATTAATAACAGGACAATTTTGGTTTCAATTATACACGGTCAAAATGAGTTTGGCACAATCCAGGATTTAGGCGCGCTAGGGCATGTCTGTAAAAAACATAATGTATATTTTCATACTGATGCGTGCCAAAGCTATACAAAAACAGAGATAAATGTCAGAAAACAAGCGATTGATTTAATTACTTTAAACGCGCATAAAATTCATGGACCAAAAGGAGTAGGAGCGCTATATATTAGAAAAGGCACAAAGATTATGGCTTGGCAGCATGGAGGAGGGCAGGAGAGAAGAAGCCGTTCTGGAACTGAAAATATTGCTGGCATTGTTGGATTCGGAAAAGCAGTAGAGCTCGCTTTAGACAAGAAACACATTGAAAATATCAGAGGGCTGAAAAATATGTTGATTGAAGAGTTGATTAAAATTCCGAGAGTGAAAATAAATGGCCCAAGAGACGAAGGAGGGTTGCCGAATATTGTTAATGCCGTTTTCTTCGGAGTTGAAGGCGAGGCAATAGTGGGGCTTTTGGATGTAGAAAAAATTTTTGTTGCCACTGGCTCGGCCTGTTCTTCAAACAAACTGGAACCGAATCCAGCATTAATAGCAATCGGGCTGATGCCGCAAGAAGTCAACAGCACTGTTCGTTTTAGCTTGAGCCGCTTTAATGCAGAGAAAGATATTAAAAAATTGCTGGTTAAGCTTCCGGAAATTGTTGGAAAACTAAGGAGAATCTCTCCATTTTGATTCATATGGCTTACTCAAAAAAAGTTGTTGAAACATTTAGAAATCCACGGAACTATGGAAAGATAAAAGATTATGACGGCCTTGGCAAGGTCGGCAATCCAACCTGTGTTGTTCCTTCCACAGCAGTTCATCTTAATTTTAAAGTACAACCTATTTGTACCGTTCATAACAAGAGCATGGTGCTTTCACACGATGGTCGATATCATGAAATTAAATCAGTCTATAAACGTAAATTTTCAGGAAAAGTTTTGGCTGTCAAGAATAAATTAGGCGTTCAATACCTGACTGGCGACCACTTGGTTTTAGCGGTCAAGATTCCCAAAACTTGGTACTTTTCTTTTACTAAAAATAAGAAAAGATTTATTAAGGGCTTGGCTTGGCACCATGCTCAAGAACTGGAGAAAAAGGATCTTATTGCCTATCCTATTTTAAAGGAAATAAAAGATCAAAAACATCTTAAGATAAACTTCAAAAAGGCGAAGTATGATTTCAAGAGCCAAACATTGCCCAAATCCATAAAAATATCCTCAGATTTTTTAAGATTAATTGGTTATTATCTTGCGGAGGGATATATCCAAGAAGAGCCATGCAGACAGGCAGCTAGCTTTGCTTTTAATATTAATGAAATTAAATATATAGATGATGTCTGTAATGTAGCCAAGAATATTTTTGGCCTGAAGCCTTATGTTAGAAAATATCCTACTCGCAATACGGCTTATGTGGCTATTCATAGCGTAGAATTTGTTAAATTATTAAAGAATCTCTGTGGTAAAGGGGCTGCCGATAAGCATATTCCACATTTCATGATGTTGCTCCCCCCCAAGAAACAGATCAGTTTAATCCAAGGAATGTGGCGCGGAGATGGTTATTTGAATATTAAAAGGGAATATCCAAGAGCCAGTTATTCTACTATTTCCCTTCAAATTGCTCAGCAGTTAAAGATGCTTTTATTAAGACAAGGGATAATACCTTCAGTATATGAAGAAGAAGAAAAAGAGATAGGTGGTCTTAGGCATAGAAAAAGCTTTAGAGTGCACATAGGACAGCGATCTTCTTTAGAGAAGTTGTGCAAGATTATGGATGTTCCATTTAAAAACCAAAAAAAAGTTAGGGTTGATAGCTGGATTGACGGAGATTATGCGATAATGCCTATTACGGGAATTGGGTACAAGAACTATAGGGGGACAGTTTGGAATTTAGAGGTTAACAGCTCAAGATCTTTCACAACTCCTGTATTGTGTCTTCATAATTGTGGGGATGTGATGTGGTTATATATTAAAATCAGAGAAGATAAGAAGGGGAATGAGATAATTAAGGATATAAGTTTTGAGACATTCGGCTGTATAGCTGCGTTGGCTTCAAGCAGTATCATCACAGAGTTGGTGAAGGGCAAAACAATAGAACAGTCCCTTGAGATAACTAAAGACCAGGTCTTGGATAAACTGGGAGGCCTTCCTCCTATCAAGGTCCATTGTTCGGTCTTGGCAATAGATGCGCTCCATGAAGCGATTTATGATTTTTTACAAAAAAACAAAAGAGCGATTCCTGATAATCTTATAAAAAGACACAAGACATTAGAGGCAGAGAGGATACAGATTGAAGAAAAGTATAGTGGTTGGATACAAAATGAGGAAAAGCTTCATAGTAAAGATGGTTAAAGGAAATAATAAAAAAGTCATATTAGGAATGTCTGGCGGAGTTGATTCTTCGGTTGCCCTGTTTCTTCTCAAGAAACAGGGTTTTGAAGTTATCGGGGCAACTGTAAAATTTAATTGCTGGCAAGACGAAAAAAATGCGATTAAAGAAAATGTGTGCTGTTCAGAATGCAGTATGGAGCGAGCCAAAAAAACTTGTGAGAAATTTGGCGTCCCGTATTTTATTATTGATGCCTCTGAACAATTCCAGAAAACAGTAATAGATTATTTTCTGGAAACACTTAAGAATAATCAAACACCAAGTCCTTGTTTGTTTTGCAATAGAAGCGTGAAAATAAAGGCGCTTTTAGATTTTGCTAAAGAGGAAAATGCAGATTATGTGGCTACTGGGCATTATGCTAGAACAATAGAAAATGACGGAGAGTTTCAACTGCAAAGCCCAAAGGACAAGGAAAAAGACCAGACATATTTTTTAGCGCTTCTTTCCCAAGAACAAGTTTCTAAAATAGTTTTCCCTTTAAGAGATTTGACCAAGCAAGAAGCTTATCGGATTGCTGAGGAGCAAGGCATTAAACATACCCTTCGCCAGAGTCAGGATTTGTGTTTTATCGGAGAAAAATCTTTAACTGATTTTTTGACAGAAAATATTGGAGTTAAGTCGGGAAAAATATTGGATACAAAAGGCGTTTTATTGGGAGAGCACAAAGGACTTCATTTTTATACAAAAGGGCAGAGAAAGGGGATTAATTTAGCTGGCGGGCCTTTTTGGGTGGTTGATTTTGATATAGAGAAGAATAATTTGATAGTAAGCAAAGACAAGAATGACAAAAGATTTTTTTCCAAAGAATTGTGGTTATCTGGTGTCAGTTTTATTTCTGATAGATTGCCAAAAGGGAAAACAAAGATTTTGACTCGAACAAGATTCAGGCAACCATTAGTAAAAGCCACTCTCATTCGCAGGAGTCAGGATTCAGGAAATTCAACGGATTGGAGATTAATTTTTGACGCTCCGCAACAGTCGGTTGCTCCGGGGCAGATAGCTGTTTTCTATAGTTTGCCAGATGGAGGGACTTGTCTTGGCGGGGGAATAATAGAATTAACGAAATAAAAATTATGCTTTCTATAAACGATTTAAAAATAGGAACTATTTTCATTTTTGAAGGCAAGCCGCACCAGGTTTTGGAATTCAAACATACACATATGGGGAGAGGGGGGAGTAGTTTACAGTCCAAGATTAAAAATCTTATCAATGGAAAGGTTATTTCCAAGGTCTTTAAGCCGCTTGATTCTTTTGATGAAGCAGACATTGATTGGCGCGAACTCAAATATGCTTATAATCATCGCAATGAGTTTTGGTTCTGCGACCCAGAAGATTCAAGCAAGAGAATAATGCTTGAAGAATCAATGTTAGGAGAAGAGAAAAAATTTCTTAAGAAAGAAACCATTGTCAGGGCAATGGTTTTTGATGATGAAATCAGAGGAATAGATTTACCTATAAAAATGGATTTTTTGGTTACTGAAGCTCCGCCAAGCATTAAGGGCAACAGCGCTCAAAGCGGTAATAAGGTTGTGGTTTTGGAAACAGGAGCGGAAATCAAAGCACCGCTTTTTATTGAGCAAGGGGATATTGTTAGGGTTAACACACAAACAGGCGAATATGCAGAGAGGGTGGAGAAGAATCATTAAAAATTATTAAAAATGGAAGATTGTATTTTTTGTAAAATTATAAAAGGAGAAATTCCTTCGTATAAAATATATGAAGATGAAGGGGTTTATGTTTTCTTGGATATCAATCCTTGGAGCCAAGGGCATTGTCTTGTTATGCCCAAAAAACATATTCGCAATATTTTAGAGGCAGACGCAGAGACATTGAGTGATATTATCTTGGCTGCGCAGAAGATATCTGTTTTGGTTAAAGAAAAACTCGGAGCAGCAGGAATCAATATCTTGCAAAATAACAACCGAGTG
>JAHIFQ010000012.1 GCA_018900835.1 Patescibacteria group bacterium | reverse complement strand
TTCGCCTTGTAACAAATTTTTGCCTGATGGCAAAAATTTGAACATCGTATCGCTTCAACCACGGGCAAACCCGTGGTTTCCGCTTTCTTGAAATAAACTAATTATCTATTATACTACAAAAACAAAAAAAGAAAAAATCGCTAAAAAGCAATTTCTTATCCCCATTATATGTAAATGGTGTAGATGTCAAACATCTACATTACACATCTACATTACATCTACATTTTTATTCTTTGGCTTTCCATATTTAAAACCTGTGGCGATTAAGTAAAATTCTCTGCTATGCTTTCTCACAGCATTAGGACGGAAAGGTTTGGTAACGGAAAATAATGTTTTAATTTCTTTTAAAAATTCGTCTGTCCCCTCTCCTTCAAATATTTTACAGAGAAAATTCCCGTTTAATTTTAAAGCTTTCTGAACAATCTCTAAAGAGGTTTGAGCTAATTCTAATGACTTAGCCACATCAATAAAGTGAATACCCGAAGTTCCCGGCGCTGCATCAGAAACAATCACATCAAATTTTTTCTGAAAAAAATCTGCACATTCTCTTATGTCCTTCTTAATAAACTTCATATTATCTTTAAGAATGATTTTTGGTTCCTCAAGGTCAACTCCAATTACATTTCCTCTCCTGCCTACTTTCTCGCTAAGATAAAGCATCCAAGAGCCAGGCGAACATCCAATATCCAAGACAGAATCACCTGGTTTTATAATCCGATATTTTTTATTGATCTCTTTTAATTTATAGACCGAGCGAGCTGGATAATTTTCTTCCTTAGCTCTTTTAGAATAGAAATCATCCTGTCTTATGTCTTTTGCTGGTTTCATTTTATTTTTTTATTTACTCATTTAGGAATCATTATTCTTAGTTTATCAAAAAAACGCCCTTTTGGCGATTTTTTTGACCCCTCTCGGTCGCAAGAACTGTACACATGCCTACTCGCACTGAGCTTGGCGAAGCGCTCATCTATCAGGACTATTTATGAACTAATCTGTTTCCCTACAATTCTAATGCGTCTGAATAGAAAAGAAGCTCCCCTGCTAAAAACACAGGGGAGAATTAATCATCCGGGACCAAGAACAGTTCGTTCTGCCGGACGAAGCCGAAAAGGAGATTCCTCAGGTAAGAATTGCTAAGTTGGCTGCGGTATTGCAGGACAGCTTCCTGTTTCACATCCATGATTTCCTGAGAGAGCATAAATCTCCTCCAATTTTGGCCAATGACAATCATCCGGAGAGACGGCAAGAGATATCCATCCGAGACGAGCCCCCTTGGATTAGGGAAATGATTATCGTGGATAAAGTATTGGTAAAGTAAGACATCTGTTTCTTCTGCTATTGATGCAACCAACACTCCTGTGATTTTGTGGTCAATATGCCGATCCTCGGGGTGTGGCGCGACAATAACATCTGGCTGGATTTGAAGAACGATTTCAACGAACCGTGCCCTAATTTCATTCGGATCCTGATTTTTTAGAAGACCATCCCCATAGCCGAGAAAAAATAGATTTTCCTCTGGCACACCCAAGATGTTAACGGCCTCCCTAAACTCTTGATAACGCTTGAGCTCCATTCCCTTATTGTTGCCGTCAGTAACTAGAACAACCCAAACAAATGCCCCTGACTCTATGCTCGCAGCGATATACCCTCCCGCAGCGATAGTCTCATCATCAGGATGAGGCGTAAAAACGAGAATCCTCTCCCCAGGAGCAGTCATTTTAAGCTCGCCAATAATGTGGATTACAGCTTGTGGTAGGGACTCGAAATACCAGCTGTAGAAAACCCACGAGACGAGTAATATTCCCAAAGGTAAAAGAAAAATCGCTATCTTTCTCTTTTTTCTACTCCGCCGAGGCGAAGAAGGAATATCCGTCTGTCTGTTCTGAGGCCTCCATCTACGGACTATGTTCTTTCCAAGGGACAAAAGAGTAAACACTGTTCCAGATGCTGCCAGGATAAGACAGGCAGACAGCAACCCTTCTCTTGGATTATCATTTGCCACCTTAAGGATGCAAACCAGCCCAAGGACTATGAGCGTCGCTGAGAAAACTCGCCATAGCCAACGGCCCATTCCAATTAGAGATGCCCTTCTTTCTTTCAGCCATTTCCCAATAATGAATTTTGAAATGTGCATTTTCCCTCCCTGTGGAAACATATTGACTTTCAATTTATTATAATACTTTCTCAGAATTTGTCAAAAAAAACTGCCTTTCGGCAGTTCTGACACTCCTAAGTCGCCTGAAAAGGATATACCTCTCGGCCATCTTGTGCTGAGCTTGCCGAATTCAATCCATAAATCAAAAAAACGGAACCTGTGCTGTCGAATTTCCCGCCTATTCTTTATTTCTCTAATCAGTAAAATTTGATACAATGAAAGAATGAAATCGATTTTAATTCAGGCGAATGCGAAAATAAACCTTAATTTTAAGATTTTGGGCAAAAGGCCAGACGGCTATCATAATATTGAAAGCACTTTTCAGTCAATTGATTTAGCTGATTTTATATCGATAGAAAAAGCAAAAGATTATTTTTCAGGCGGTATTATCTGTCCTGAATCAGAAAACATCATTCTAAAAGCGAAAAATCTTTTGGAAAAAACGGTTAACAAGGAATTGCCTTGCCAGATTCACTTACAAAAAGTTATTCCTATTTCCGCCGGCTTAGGTGGTGGCAGCGCCGATGCAGCGGCAACTTTGATCGGCTTAAATTTACTCTATAATTTAAATTTAAACAAAAGAGAATTAGCCAAAATCGGTATAAAAATCGGTGCTGATGTTCCATTCTTTCTTTATGGTGGTACTTGTGAGGTGGGTGGAAGAGGAGAAATAATAAAATCGATTAAAATCAAGGTGCCCAAAATTTTTGTTCTTTTCCGGCCTCACAAAAGAATTAAAACCAAAATGATGTATGGACTATATGACAAAACAGGAAAAGATTTTTTAGCTATTTGTGAAAATATTTGCCCGGAGATCAAAAAATTGAAAAAATATTTTGGCAAATTCGGCTTAGAGCTTCATCTTTCAGGTTCTGGGCCAACGGTTTTTTGTCAGGTTAACGACTACCAACTGGTCAAAAAAATTGCCAAAGGTTATTCTCAATTTAACGGCGATATTTTTATTTGCCATCCGCAAAAAGAAGCAATTAAAATTTTATGAAAAACATTGTTATTTTAGGCTCAACTGGTTCGGTTGGTAAACAAGTTTTA
>JAHIFQ010000011.1 GCA_018900835.1 Patescibacteria group bacterium | reverse complement strand
TGCCTTTGCTTGGTCAAACTTTTTTCCTTTTGCGGAAAATAAAATAATTCTTGTTTTTTTATTCTTTTTTAAAATCTTTTTTACTGCTCTAAAAATTATATCCACCTTGAAAATCATGCCCGCTCCCCCGCCATAAGGCCTGTCGTCAACTGTCCGATGTCTGTCAACAGCATAATCCCTTAAATTATGGACATTAATCTTTATGAACTTGTTTTTCTGCGCACGCTTAATTATGCTCTCATCAAAATATGAGGCAAATATTTCCGGGAATATGGTTATAATATCAAATCTCAACATATTTTATCAAAAAGCCGTACTATCTCTCGCCCGCAACGCTTCGCAAGCGAGCTTACTCGTGTAGCGATGCGTGGCTGGCATTTAATAGCACGGCTCTTTGTTTTTGATAATTAAACGATTTACAGTTTTAAATCGTCAAGTTTCGGCTCACTTTCTCTTTCCCTGTTCATCGGTCTGCCTGTACCGCCTTCTGGCTCTTCTATCTTAAGATTGACACGGGCATGGTTCTTTAAACCAATAATGCGAAGCAAGGTTCTGATGGCTCTTACTGTTGAGCCCTGTCGGCCGATAATTTGGCCCATATCATCCTTGTGAAGATTAAGGTTCAATAAAACACCCATTTCGTCAACATTGCGGTCAATTTTGACATCGTCTGGATTATCTACTAAGGCCTTGATGATAAACTCAAGGAAATCTTTATCTGGTGTCTTGTCTGCCATATTCTTTAAATCTTGTTATTACGCTTTTTCCGACCTTTCTATCCCTCTGTAAAAACAGAGTTACGAACTTCTATTATTTTAGTTCTTTGTGGTATATTGTCAAGGCGATTATCCAGTTTTGGCTTCTTCGCCTTTATCTTGTTTTTGTTTTTCCTCTGGCTCCGGCTGGCTTACTCCTTGTTCTGGTTTTATTTCAACTGCTTTTGGGACTGACGGTTCTTCTTTTTTTGCGACTTCCGCCACAGGCTTTTTTGGCGCCTCTGTCTCTCCTTTTTTCTTTTTCTTAATGCTGTGCGCAGCAATTTTAACACCTTCAATTATTTTATTCTTGACCAAAAGATTGTTCATCGTGTCTGATGGTTGGGCGCCATTTGAAATCCAATACTTGATTCTGTCAGCGTTAAATCCTTTTTCTTTTGTAAAGGGATTATAAAAACCGACCTGCTCTACAAACTTTCCGCTCTTTGGCGGGCGGGTTTTTTCAATTACCACTATCTTATATGATGGCTGGTGCAACTTGCCATGCCTTAAAAGTCGTATTGACAACATAATCTGTTATTTTTTCTCTTGTTTAATTATGAATTTATTATTCAGCCCTTCTATCTTTTTGACAATGCCAGTGTACTCAAGTTCGTCCATGCCCAACATAGCATTTCCAAAAAATCCCTGTCTTCTTATTTCTTCTGCTTTAGCAGAGGCCTTGGCCCTGATGCTGTCCCAAAACGGATGGTCGAAAACATCTATATGCTCTGTGAATTTGCCATTCTGGACGCACAACGCCACGCCACTTACTAAAGGAGGTCCATCAAAATAAGAAACCATTGTGTTGACTTTAACCGGCATTAAGGGCCCAATATGCGAACCCCTCATAAATCCTGCCACATAATGGCTTATAGAATATGGGGATAATATCTCTCCAGTAGCTGGAAAATTTTTCTGCACTCGAACCAATGCTATGGGGTCGTCTTTCCCTGTATACACTCCGGCTATATTATGCAGTCGTGTCGTGCTCACGCTTACGCACTGGTCTCCACTTTTGGAATAAATTTCTGATATTCCGAATCTCTCAGTGTCTCGCAATAAACAAGCAATGTCATAAATATTATTAGGTGTTTCCAATTCAATTACCCTGTCTCCCTCGCCCTTGAATCCCATATCCATAATAACGAATCTATATCCTTGGGAAATTTCTGGAACCAATATCAATCCCGAATTATGAAATGGGTCAATGAAACTTAGATAAAATGGCAGATTATAGGCGCCAGGGCTTGTTTTATCAGCCATGAATAATAGGAATGGCTCAGCTGGCCTTTCTTCAAACTCCATCTCTGCGGCCGCAGGACCCAACCCTTTTACATTCCCAGAAAAAGAATCTTTCAATAAATCCTGTCCTGCCCCGTAAAGACCTTGCTCCTTAGCTACCACTGTCCCGTTTTGGAAGGCATCCCAGGCAATTTTATGGATTTCCGAAGAATTCAGCCCTTTCTGGTGAGACATAAGAATTGTGATATCGTCCCCAGTATAAAAAATCCTATAATCTAATATTGCATTATTATTTTTAACGCTTTCCGTCACCGCCTCAATCAATTTTCTACTTGGCGAAAGATGTCCGCCAATAGACCCAATATCTGCTTTAATAGCGGAAATGGTTATTTTCATAATAATATTAATGTATTTAATGCTTCCCCCATTTTTTAACCTTCAACCCCTCGCTGGCAGCATTCTCTTCCGCTTCTTGTTTTGACATACCTTCTCCTTGGGCTATCAATTTTTCTCCCAGAAAAATGCCAGCAATAAAATTTTTAGAGTGATCCGGCCCCCATTCTTTCAAAACCTCATAATGGGGCGTTATCTTTTCTTTTTCTTGGGCCATCTCCTGAAATCGACTCTTATGGTCAACAAATTCATGGTTGGCCAAGATTGAAGGCAATTTAACTATCAAATGTTCCTCTATAAAGTTCTTACATATTTTATAGCCCTGGTCAAGATACAAGGCGCCTGTAAACGCCTCAAAAGTGTTTGCCAATATCTCCTGTCTTGCCCTGCCCCTTTCTTTTCGTTCCCCTTTTGACAACAAGAGAAAATCATTGAAATCAAGCTCTCTGGCTAATTTAGATAATGACTTACTGTTGACTAAAGCTGCTCTCCAACTCGTTAGAACTCCCTCTCCTTCGTTTGGATAATCCAGAAAAATCCGCTCGCTCACTGCCAATTCCAGAACCGCATCCCCTAAAAATTCAAGCCGTTCATTGTGGCCTGTGCCAAAATCAGGATTTTCATTTAAATAAGAACGATGGCAGAATGCTTGGGCTAAAAGACCCTTATCCTTAAAAGAAATATTTAATTTTTTCTCTAATTCTGAAAACTTTTCCATTGACCCATGCTTAATTGCTTATTTGTTTAATTGCTTAATTCTTTAAAGACCGTGCCCAATACTCCGTTAATAAATTTTCCTGATGATTCTCCTCCAAACATTTTTGCCAATTCAATCGCTTCATTAATCGCTACTTTTGGAGGAACCTCTTCTTTGTTGGAATAAATCAATTCATACAAGCCGATTCTTAAAACATTCCTGTCCACTATGTTAATTTGTTCAATCGGCCATTCTGGCGCTGCTTTTTCAATAATCTTATCAATCTTATCCATATTTTCCGACACGCCTAATGCTAATTTTCTTGCAAAATCAGTGTCCTCTAAGCCCGGCCCGAATTCCTGAATATTCCTCTCTAAAACCTCTTTTAGGTCTACTTTGTCTCTCATAAAATCCTTTTCATATAAGGACTGCATCGCTATACTTCTTGAAAGATGACGGCTTCCCATATTATTGAAATTTTACTGCTTAGAAAGGCCTTCCATTGTTAAGGGTTTCTCTTGGCCTTTCTCCCCTTCTTTAATCTCTTTTTCTTTTTTCTTTTTCTCTTTTTTATCCAACTTTTTTAAAACATCTACAATCATTCGCCCATTATAATAACCACAATTCTTGCACAGCGTATGGCGCGCAACTGGTTTTCCGCACTTAGGACAAACACTTAAAGACGGCTGCTTTAAAAATATGTGCTGCCTTCTTTGATTTCTTCGTGATTTAGTTTTTTTCTGTTTCGGTACTCCCATGTTTCCTCGCTTCGCTCGGTCAAGCGCAAAATGCAAAACGCAAAATGTAAAACCGGAAAGCGAAAATTAAAAATTAAAAGTGAAAATTAAAAAATTGGAAATAAAAAAACCTTATTAAACGACTATTATGTTTTTAGCAGATAATATAAAAAAAGACAAGCACTATTAATGATAAATAATTATTGATTATTGATTATTGATTAAATTACTGCGGAGCAATCTCTATCCATCCGGGCAAAGGAAGCTTGATGCTTGTATTTTTTGTTTTCTCGCAAATGCCGATTGAATCGCTTGCTCTCAAGGTGACTGTATTGTCTCCTGCGCTGAAAAACTGAATATGCGGTTCAAACTGTGAAGAATTAGTGCCATCAACAAATGTAGCGGTTCCGGGTTTAATCCACGACCAAGAAATACAAGCTGTTTCATTGTTGCTTGAATTGTAACACTTAGACAAGTTATCCATAATCACTGTTTCTTCAACTGCCGGGCTTGCGGGTTGCCAGCTGAAATCAGGCCAAGGATAAGCATGCAATGGAGTTGATACGCTTACGCTACCTGACCAATCATTAGACCAAACGCCATTAGAATCCTTGACTTTTACACGGAAATAATAAGTGGCGTTGTAGCCGATTTCTAATTCCCCTACTGTTGGCAACGGAACTACATCAACGCCTGATGTTCCGCGGGAACCCGGAGCCACTGTTTGGCTTCTGATAATTTCCTGGGCCCCGCCAAATCCCGGATTGGTTGATATGGCAATCTTGTATTCTTCCTGCGGGCTATCTCCTGTGTATAACCAACTAAAATCAATATGTCCTTTCTTCTGGATAGGAGTACAATAACTGGTTGAATCCCTTGTGAAATCACTTGCAATCGGGGCGCTTGAAAAACTGAAATCTGTCTGGACATGATAATTATTTGTAACCCCGCAAGAATTTGGACTCTCTGGATTATCACAATTAAAACTAATCCAGCCCATTACATCCCCTCCCCAAGCCCAACCATGAAACTCGCCATCATCAGTATCAATATACACTCCGTAATTCACGCCAGAATCAGTCGGGTCTTTTCGTAATTTTATCCAGCCATCCCAACCTCCCCCATAGCCAACTGCTCTTGCCCAACCATA
>JAHIFQ010000010.1 GCA_018900835.1 Patescibacteria group bacterium | reverse complement strand
AAACAACTGGGCTTACATTATACTTTTCAGCCCGCTGATGTAAGCGAGCATATTGTCTTCCCAACCATCTTATCAGTGACATCGCGAGCCTCCTTGGGTTCGTTGTAGCGATACTAAGAACTAAAATAACCTTACCATAATATTCTTTAATAGTCAAATATGCTAATTGCTCAAATCGTTTCTCTATCAATCATCTGTGCTACCTCAATTTTAGGAATAACAATATTGCTTCACAATCCTCGGAAGAGACCTAATCAAGTTCTGACAGCAATAGTGTTTAATTCTGCCATCTGGGTTCTTATGAACTTCATGGTAGATATAGCAAAAACTGACCTCTTAGCACTCCTCTCTCCCCAAAAAACTCATCGCTGAAAATATAGAAGAACTGGCCGAGAAAGAATAAAAATGTGTTATAATGATAAAATCCTTTAATAAATACCAAAAATATATGTTTAATAAAAGAAACAAAAAAAACAGGATCTCCAAATCTATGTAGCTCATGGAATGGGCGAAGGAAAAACAAACATCTCGGCCCTTGATACTGGATTAATGAATGCTGGTATTGCTAATTATAACTTAATCTACCTTTCTTCCGTTATCCCAAAGGGCTCAATGGCAAAAATTAAAAAACTAAAATCCAAAAAAGACGAGTACGGCAATAAGTTATTATGTAGTTATGGCACGATTTGATCAATGCGCTATTGGAAAAGAGGCCTGGGCGGGCTTGGGCTGGATCCATGATAGTAAAGGGCGAGGATTATTTGCCACCTCCTCTGTGTCAAGATAAAATGAACTAGGTCGAAACATATCATCTCCAATATATCTTTAATAATTAATAACAAAACATAATATATAAAATGTCAAACAAAAAAGAATACAACAATTCGCTCCGTAAGTCTTGGATAAAACAAAAGGCAAAATTTACCAAAGAAGAACTCCTGATAAAAAACTTTCAGGTAATGCAAAGTTGGGAAGATAATTATATGAAGCTCTTAGCTGAGATATCTACCCAAAAAGGTGGTCATATTTTAGAATTAGGGTTCGGGCTTGGTATCTCTGCCGGCTATATCCAAAAATCAAAAAGAATTAAATCTCACACAATTATTGAATGCCACCCAGATGTCATAAATATTGCCACTAAAAAATTAAAACAGGAAATTATCAATGGCAGGGTTGTCTTGTTAAACGGATTTTGGGAAACAATTACACCGATGCTAAAGGATAAATTATTTGATGGTATTCTATTTGATACAAGCCCACTGGACAAAGAAACTCATTTTTTCCACTTTTTTCCTTTTTTTAAGGAAGCTTACCGATTGTTAAAAAACGGTGGTATTTTTACCTATTTTTCCGATGAAGCAAAAGAATTGTCAAAAATTCATCGCAAAAAATTAAATAGCGCTGGATTTAAAGATATAAACTATAAAATTTGCCCAGTTAATCCACCACAAAATTGTCGCTATTGGACCGAAAATACCATCATCGCACCTGTTATTACTAAAAATTAAAAATGCCACTATTTTTAATTTTACCGCTTATAATAACTCTAGTAACTTTCTTCCTGGGTATCATTGTTTTTTTGTATAAACCCAAAAACACAACTAATTGTGTTTTTTTTCTGATTATTATCGGAGGTTCATGGTGGTCAACAACGAATCTCCTTATTGATTTTTTTATTACAGACTTGGACGTTGCACTATTTCTATCTAAGCTAACGATTCTTGGCCCCTTATTGCTAATTCCAGCTACACTTTATCTATCCATCATTTTTCCAGATAATGAAAGATTTACTGCTAAAAGGTTTTTAATATTTATTCCATCCTTATTATTCATTCCTTTTCTGCTGACTCAATTAAATATAGAAAAAGTATGGCTAGAAAATGGACAAATTTCTTTTAGACCAGGAATTTTATACTATTGTTTTTTAATATACCTTTTAACCTACTTTAGTATTATATTTTATAATTTTTTAAAACGATTCCGGAATTGTACTTTAAGAAAAAAATCACAAATTAAATACCTGCTAACAGGCTTACTTTTGTCCCTACTTGTGGGAACAGTTACAAATATTATTTTACCAATATTTGGTTATAATCAATTACTAAAAATCGGTCCATCTCTATCGCTAATAAATTTTGCAGGCTTTACTTCTTACGCTATCGTCGCAAAACAGCTTTTTGATATAAAGGTTATTTTAACCTCTCTTTTTGCAACCATAATTGCTATATTGCTTTTATTCAACGCTCTCAGCTCTATAACCAATTTTGAATATGCATGGAAAGGTTCACTTTTCATAATTTTCCTTATTTTTGGGTATCTCTTAATCAAAAGCGTTTCAAAAGAAGTCAAACAGCGCGAGAAGATGGAGGAGATGGCAAAAGAACTTGCCATAGCAAATATAAAATTGAAAAAATTGGACCAGACAAAGTCAGAATTTCTTTCTATTGCCTCTCACCAACTTCGCACTCCCCTTTCCGCTATCAAAGGATATCTATCAATGGTTCTTGAAGGAACCTATGGAAAAATTTCTAAAAAAGTGGAAAAACCGATAAACAATGTTTTTCAGGCAAGCAAACAATTAAACCAGTTGGTTAATACTTTGTTAAATGTTTCGCGCATTGAAGCTGGAAGAATAAAATTAGAGCCAATTCCGACGCCTATCAAAGAAGTGCTTGAGCCGATTGTGGAAGAATTCAAAATAGTTGCGCAAGAAAAGGGCCTCTACCTTAAACTCTCTTTTGCCGACTCCCTGCCGCTAATTCCGTTGGACAAAGAAAAAATAAATCAGGTTATAATGAACATTATAGATAATGCTATTAAATATACTGAAAAAGGAGGAATCATCATAAAATGTAAAATGAAAAATGAAAAATTAAAAATAACAATAGCAGATACGGGATTGGGAATGAGCAAAGAACAATTAGGCGAAATATTCCAAAAGTTCAACAGAGGCACTGCCGGGGAAACCCATTGGGCGAGCGGAGCTGGTTTAGGGCTATATATTGCCAAAGAGTTTACAGAACTTCATAATGGAAAAATTTGGGCTGAATCAGGCGGTGAGGGCAAGGGTTCAACATTTAATATTGAACTTCCTGTGATTTCGGGTAAAATGGTTAAATAAAAGATTAAACTAAGAATAATGAAATTAGAAACATTTAGACATTCTTTGTCGCACATAATGGCAGCTGCGGTCCAGGAATTATATCCTGGAACAAAATTTGGTATTGGCCCAGCAATAGAAAACGGATTCTACTATGATTTTGACTTGCCAAAACAGATATCAGAAAGCGAGTTCCCAGAGATTCAGAAAAAAATGCAGGAAATTATCAAAAAAAATCTGCCTTTCGAGAAAAAACAGATAAGTAAAACAGAGGCAAACAAAATCTTTAAAGACCAGCCATATAAATTGGAGCTGGTAGACGAATTGGCCAAAAGTGGGGCTAAAATCAGCATTTATCAAGTTTGCGATTTTATTGATTTATGCAAAGGCCCTCATTTGAAATCAACAAAAGAAATTCCTCTGGATGGTTTTAAATTAACAAAGGTTGCTGGCGCATACTGGCGAGGACACGAAAGAAACAAAATGCTTACCAGAATTTATGGAACTGGATGGACAACCAAAAAGGATTTAAACAAATATCTAGAGAACATTGAGAAAGCAGAGCAAAGAGACCATCGGATTTTGGGCAGTAAGCTTGAATTGTTTATGTTTGATAACGAAGTCGGGGCCGGGCTTCCGATATGGATGCCCAATGGAGCAATGTTAAGACATATTATTGAGGGATATTTATACGAACAACTATACAAAGCGGGCTATCAGTGGCTCTCGTCTTTTCATATCGCCAAACTTGACCTTTGGAAAACCTCTGGCCATTGGGGGTTCTACCGCGAAAACATGTATTCGCCTATCAAAGTTGACGAGGAGGAATATATGCTCAAGCCAATGAATTGTCCTTTTCATATTAAGGTTTATAACTCTAAAATTAGAAGTTATAAGGACTTGCCTATTAGATTTGCCGAGCTCGGAACGGTTTATAGATATGAAAAATCAGGAGTCTTGCACGGCTTGGCGCGAGTAAGGGGCTTTACCCAAGACGATGCTCATATTTTCTGCACACCAGAACAATTATCTGAAGAGCTTTTTAAAACCATAAAACTCGCTATGAAAATGCTGGGCGACTTTGGGTTTAAAGATTACCAAATATATCTTTCCACTCAACCGGAAAAATATGTTGGCACCAATGAAATCTGGAACAAAGCGACTAAGTCACTAAAATATGCGCTTGATACATTAAAAATAGATTACGAGGTGGATAAGGGTGGCGGAGCATTTTACGGTCCAAAGATTGATATTAAAATAAAAGACAGCTTGGGTCGGCCTTGGCAATGCTCTACTATTCAAGTTGATTTTAATCTGCCTCAAAGATTTAAAATGTCGTATATTGACGAGAAAGGAAAAAAAAGAGAACCCATTATGATACACCGCGCCCTCTTGGGGGCGATGGAAAGATTTATCGCTGTGCTGATAGAACATACTGGAGGCGCTTTCCCGTTATGGCTCTCGCCTATCCAGTTATGGGTCCTGCCTATTAGCGAAAAGCATATAAAATATGCCCAGAAAATAACCAATGAATTAAAGGAGGCGGGATTTAGGACAGAAATAAAAAATGAAAATGAAACTATTGGCAAAAAAATCAGGAATGGTGAGATTCAGAAAATACCGTATATTTTGGTTGTCGGAGACAAAGAAATTAAAGATAAAATTGTAAGCGTAAGACAAAGAGGCAAGGGAGACATCGGCAAGCTATCTCTCCCCTGTCTTATAAAAAAACTTAAATCAGAAGTAGAAAAAAGAAGTAGAGATGAATATTAGCCATTATACAATTTCTCTTCAAACAAAGGAAAAGTTGGATATTATAGATATTACTGATAATATAAGAGATTATATTGCTGAAGCAGGAATTAAAGATGGAATTATCAATATCCAAACAATGCATACTACTGCAATGGTTTTTGTTAATGAAAACGAGCCAGAGCTTTTAAAAGATTTCAAAAACCATTTAGAAAAAATCGCGCCTGAAGCGGAAAAATATTGTCATGACAACTTTGAAATCAGGACAGTAAATATCTGCGAGGATGAATGCAAAAATGGACATTCCCACTGCCAAGCGCTTCATCTGCCAACCAATATATGCCTTAACATAATTGATAAGCAACTCCAGTTGGGACAATGGCAAAGAATATTATTCATTGAATTAGACCATGCCAGAAAAAGACAAGTCCAATTACAAATTATAGGAGAATAATTAATCACTTGCCCTCCCGAGGCGGGCAGGCCCGCCTCGGGCGGGTTAATCATTAAAAAACCATATGAAACATACATCCTTTCTTCTCTCTATCGCCGCATTGGGCATTGCCTGCGTAATGCTGCCGGTCAATGCGCAAGAAGAAGTTGAAACATCAGCATCAGACGCGGAGATTCTCCAAACAATTCAAGAAGAGCAAACGGTCACGCCAGAAGAATTAGACAGCGCAGACCCCCTGCTCCTGCCGAGCAGCCCTTTTTACTTCTTAAAGGATTGGTGGCGCGATGCGCGGCTATTCCTTACGATTAATCAAGTTAAGAAAGCAGAATTAAGGCAAAAAATCACTAATGAAAAACTATTAGAAATAAGAAAAATGTCTGAACTCGGGGAAGAAGAAGGTGTATTGGAAAGAGCCAGAAACAGATATGAAATCCAACAGCAAAAACTTCAGACAGCGATAGAGAAATTCAAAGAAAATGTTGTTGACTCGGAACGACTTGAAAAATTCAAAGAAAAGTTTTTCCAACACCAATTACTTCAGAATAAAATTCTTGAAAAATTGGAATCCCAAATTCAAAACGAAAATGCTTTACAGGGCATAAGAGAAGCGCGGGAAAGACACTTGGAAATATTTGCGGAAACCATGTTTAAGCTGGAAGATGCGGACAAAATACCCGAACGATTGGAAAGCGCTCTGCAAAACATAAAAGGGACGGAATTCAAGGATATCAAAAATTTAGAAATAGCAAGACAGCTCAAGGAGAACGCGAAAAATGAAATCCAAGAACAGGCCATACAACAGGTTCAGGAAAAAATCCAAGAAAAATTACAACAAAAACTTGACCAATTGCCAGAAAATAAACAGGAAGAACTGCAAATATATATTGAAAATCTTCCAGTTAACAAGGAAAATAAGATTAGAGCGCTGGAAACAATCAGAGAGCAGTTGCAGTTAATGGAAAAAATTCAGATACGATTAGAGCAGGGCGAAGAAAAATTAATGGAACAGATAAGAATAAGACAGGAACAGGAACAGGAACAGGAACAGGAACAGGAACAGGAACAGGAACAGGAACAGAAAAATCAAAATCAAACACAATCACAAGAACAGGAACAAGGTCAAGCGACAGAGCCAGAAGAATAGGAATCTCTGATTACAAAAAGCGTCCTTTACTGGGGCGCTTTTTTGTTTTAGAATTGAACAATATGAAATACCATATCATCACCTACGGATGCCAGATGAATAAGTCGGATAGCGAAAGAATTGCTGGTATGCTTAATAATCTTGGATTTAAAAATACTACCAATCCGGATAGCGCGGACTTGATTATTTTCAATTTATGTTCAGTAAGGCAATCAGCGATAGACCGCGCTACCAGCAAAATTAAAAATTTTGCTAAATCCAAATGTCAAAATCCAAATGTCAAATCAAGCTCAAAATCCAAAATCCTCCTAACCGGATGTATCTTAAACAAAAATAGAAGAAAACTCGAAGAATTTTGCGATGGGACTTTTAAAATAGACGAGATAAGAGAATTGCCGTCTATTTTGGAGAAAATTGGATTCAAGGGATTAAATAAAAACGAAACAGAAATTAAGCATTATCTTGATATAATGCCAGAATATGAATTAAGTCCAACTGCCTGTGTCCCAATAATGACTGGGTGCAATAACTTCTGCTCTTATTGCGTTGTCCCTTATACTAGGGGGAGAGAAGTATCTCGGTCAGTCGAAGATATTCTTTATGAAGTAAAAAATCTCGTTCACCCCGTTAGAGAATCTAAGGGAATAGGCTGTTCTAAAAAAAGTGATTTCTCTAACGGGGTGAAACAGGGGGTAAAAGAAATCTGGTTACTGGGGCAGAATGTCAATTCCTACGGAATTAAACCTAAAATAAAAAACACAAAAGCCAAAACCACAACGCAAAAATCAAAAATGATTAATTTCGCAGATTTACTGAAGATGGTAAATGATATTGATGGAGATTTTTGGGTTAGGTTTACTTCTTCTCACCCAAAGGACTTAACTGATGAAATGATTGATGTATTTGCAAAATGTCAAAAAATTACCCCTTATTTAAATTTGCCAATTCAATCAGGAGACAATGAAGTCCTGAAAGCAATGAATCGACCATATTCTGTTGAGGATTATAAAAAATTAATAAAAAAGGTGCGGTCTGCCTTTAAAAAATATCGCAAAGGGCAAGAATCCGTCGTATTCCTCTCAACTGATGCAATAGTCGGCTTCCCTGGGGAAACCAGAAAACAGTTCCAGAACACAAAAAAAATATTTAAAGAAATAGGATTTTCAGCGGGATATATTTCTTTATACTCACCTCGCCATCAATCAACTGCCTTTAAACTGAAAGATAATATATCCCCTTCTGAAAAACACAAAAGAAAAAAGGAATTGGTAAAAATATTAGAAAAAAGCGCTTTGGATTTTAATAAGAAATTTTTAAACAAAGAAGTTAAATGTCTGATTTTAGAGAAAAGAGATGATATGTATATTGGAAAAACAAAACATTATCAAACTATAAGAATCAGGTCTAATAAAGATATACTTGGTCAATTTGTTAAGGTTAAGATTGATAAGATTGAAGCGTTTAGATTATTTGCAAAAACATGAAACCCAAACTCCTCGTAATATTAGGCCCCACATCAAGTGGAAAATCAGATCTAGCTGTAGATTTGGCTTTAAAATTCAATGGCGAGGTGGTTTCAGCTGATTCAAGGCAAGTATATAAAGGAATGGATATTGGAACAGGAAAAATAACAAGAAAAGAGATGATGGGTGTTCCTCATCATCTTTTGGATGTTGTTTCGCCGAAAACAAGATTCACAGTAACGCAATATGTTAAAAAAGCGGAAAAAGCAATTGAAAAAATCCATAAAAACAAAAAACTGCCGATTGTCTGCGGAGGCACTGGGTTCTATATCCAAGCTCTGATTGACGGAATTACCATCCCTGAAGTTAAGCCGGATTGGGCATTAAGGAAAAAGCTGGAAAAATACACTGCAGAAGAATTATTTCAGCAATTAGAAAAACTGGATTCTGAAAGAGCAAAAAATATTGATAGACATAATAAAAGGCGTTTGATTCGTGCTATTGAAATTATTATAAAAACAAAAAAACCAATAAGTCCTGTTAAAAAGAAGCAAAAATATAATGTTTTGATTATTGGTATTAAAACAGAAAAACAAGAACTTAAAAACAAAATCCATACTCGGCTCTTGAAGCGGCTTGAGCAAGGCATGGCAAAAGAAATAAAATCGCTTAATAAATCCGGTTTATCTTGGAACCGGCTTGAGGAATTGGGATTAGAGTACAGATTTGTCGCGCTTTATCTACAGAATAAGATGGATTACAAAGAAATGGTGGAAAAACTGCAAAAAGAGATTGAGCATTATGCTAAAAGACAGATGACTTGGTTTAAAAAAGATAAACGGATTATTTGGATTCATCCTCCTAAATTTTGCGGAACAAAACTTGAGAGGATAAAAAAAACAGCAGAAATGCTGACACTGGTAAAAAATTTTATATCTTAAAAAACAATCAAGATAATTTATACAGGGAGGACTAGCAAGCAAGCTTGCTGGTCCTCCCTGTTTTAGCTCCGGAAATACCTATCCCGGAAATCCTTGGATGATTTCGCCACCCATCTGCGAATCGCCCGCTTGGGCGCGTCTCTGCTCTTCGATGAAACGGAGATACGCAAAAACTTCGTGTATGTCTTGCTTAGACGGTTCTACGAAACGAACCGCTCGCTGGCCACCAACCATTGATCCCGGATTCACTGAAACCGGGAAAACCTTCTTTTCGCTACTATTGCTGCCTTTCATTGAAAACTCCTTGCGATGTGTGATAATTGTGGTATACCCCTCTGCTTCAACCAACCCTACGGACTTGAGCGGTTCAAGTTACCCCACCTCCCTTGTGGAAGAGTACTCTGGAATAGTGTTGCTGTGTTGTTATGCTGGTATTCCGAAAACCGGATTGCAGCATTTCCCCAACTAATCGAACTATTATTGGGGTTTCGTTTTCTAACAACACAGAGCAGCCCTCTTCCAAGAGAACTTCTGCCTTGAAGTTTTCAGTAGACCTTCTGCGTGGGCGAAGCGCCAATCTATCAATAGGCACTCGCCAAACCTTTAGCCACGACCAGATGATTAATCTGGTTATCCACAGATTCTCTGTGGATGAAAAGACAACAACTCGTCCACCCTTGTTCCTATGTTCAAGAATGGTCCTTTTTGCTGTCTTCTTCGGAGGGCGTAAAAGATAGCCGACAAAGGCAAGCGGAATAAACGGAATCAAAAAAATGAGTCCCGCTCTGTGCCTTAACATCCAATGATGGACGCTATATGGCAAAGACAACCATGCGAGCGTGCCATCAAAATCAGTGATGAGGACTTCTTTCCTCGTGGTTTCCATTGGGACTCACCTCCTCTATTGAAAATATTGCCAGTTGACAATGAGCTGTTATTCTGTGCTAATAATTATACTCTAATTTAGTGACTTTGTAAAGAGTTTCTCTAATATTTCTGGGTTTGCTCTGCCTTTTGTCTTAGCCATTGCTTGTCCAATCAAAAATTGCAAGGCATTGGCTTTGCCCTTTTTATAATCATCCACTGCCCTCAAATTAGCAGCAATGATTTCCATAATAACCTTTTCAAGTTCTTGTTTATTATCAATTTGACTCAAGCCCTTTTCTTCAATCACATCTGAAGGGTCGGAACCATTGTCAAACATTTCTTTCAAAACAATTTTAGCAATTTTGCTTGTTATTTCTTTTTTATAAAGCATAGAGATAAATTCCGCAAAATTTTCAGCGCTGATGCGGAATTTCTTGTCCTCAACAGACATCCCAGCCAAAAGACCCGTCAAGTCCGTGAGAATATAATTTGAGGCGATTTGCGCTAATTCTTGGTATTCTTTATCCCCTATCACCTTATTATCCTTATCTTTGAGCCAGGCAAAAAATTCAGAAACCACTTGCTCAAAATACTCGCCCAAATCCTTATTAAAAACAAAAATTTCAATGTCTTCATCTTTTAAAAAATATTCGTGCTTAAACCTTATTCTTTTAATATGCGGCAATTCAGGAATCTCGCTCTTGATTATTGAAATGTAATCATCAGAAAGCTCCAATGGAGGCAGGTCTGGCTCTGGAAAATACCGATAATCATGGGATTCTTCTTTGCTCCTCTGACTCACAGTAATTTGCTTTTTATCATCCCACCCCCTTGTTTCGTGAACAACCGCGCCTCCTGATTCCAAAACTCCTGCTTGCCGTTCAATCTCATATTCTATCGCCTTTTTAACCGCGCGAAAAGAATTTAGATTCTTAACCTCAACCTTCATTCCTAATTTTGAATTTTGAATTTTGAATTTTGAATTTATTTGGGATTTGTTATTTTGGCTTTTTTGTTTTTGGTTTTGTTTTATGCTGATATTCGCTTCAACGCGTAACTGTCCCTTTTCCATATCTGCTGATGATACGCCTAAATAGCGGAGAATAAGCTGAAGCTCTCGGGCAAAATTATATGCCTCTTCTGCGCTTGTGAGGTCTGGCTCTGTAACCAATTCCATCAATGGGATTCCAGCCCTATTGAAATCAACTAATGACCCGTCTTTTTGATGTATTAATTTTGCTGCCTCTTCTTCTAAATGAATTCTTGTAATGCCTATCTTTTTTCTATTTATCTCCAAAAATCCCTTTCCGCATAATGGCAAGGCATATTGTGAAATCTGATAACCTTTCGGCAAGTCAGGATAAAAATAGTTTTTTCTTTCAAATTGGGAATTTTTAGCAATCTTGCAATTCAAAGCAATTCCTGTTTTAACGACTTTTTTTATTGTCTCCTGATTAATCACTGGCAATACCCCTGGGTGACCCATACAAACAGGGCAAACATTTATATTTGCCCTTGGTTCAAGAGAATCGTTTTTGCAAGAACAAAACATTTTGGAGACAGTATTTAGCTCTGTATGAATCTCCAACCCAATTGTAGGAATATATTTCATCTGCATTATATGTTTAATCACTTTACCAAATTTTGAAGAAAAATAAAAGAAGAATCCCTGCCTTTGCGCCAATGCGCTGTATGACAGGGATATGTGTAAAGGTCGAGATAATTATCACGATTTAGTCGACTCATCCAGTAATTCAGGATGCCTGGCTTGAGCGAGAATGAGCTTGACGAATTCCCGCCACTCTGAAAGCCGATGATTCCAGCGCTGCCGGATGACTCTCTGTAGAGCCATATAATTCAAGCAGACAATGCGGCGCTGTAAGAACGATTCCGGCAAATCATGTTTTACTGCTTCCCATTCCTTGCGCTCAATCAACTGATTGAGGTGAGTTAAATGCTCCTCTGGGATAGGATGAGCGAAATCGCCCTGTTTCAAGAGTCCAGTAGTAATCGTGTGCATCGTGGAATCGCTCTGCTTAGTGACGCCTACGCGATAAGTGTCAAACTGCTGCCACCAATAGCGGGGCGCAGTGATGTCGAGCCAGACAATGATTGACTCAAGGAACTTGTTGTGCCCGTCACCGCGAAATCGCAGCTTCCGCACTACTGCCGGCATTCTGTTGATGTTTTGTTGATAAGACAACGATAGTCCGAGTAAAGCCCAATTATATCCTGCTTCTTCCAATATCTTGACCTTCATCTGTCCCTCCTTTGGCTGATTGAAAACGAACAACTCCCTCCGCCTTTACATATCCTTATAGATTCTGCTTTCTTGCGGACCTTTGTCCCCAAAGTACTTCACATCCTTCTTTTTGTTATAGGGCACTTCGGCTGGTGATGTCAATGACTCAAAGGCAATCTGGCAAATCCTCATGCCAGGATAGAGCAATACTGGCATCTTCCCAATATTAGAAATTTCTAGGGTAAGCCGCCCTTGAAAACCAGGATCAATATAGCCGGCAGTAGAATGAACAAGAACTCCAAGCCGTCCCCAACTACTCCTCCCCTCAATTCTTGCTCCTATATCATTGGGCAGGCCTATCTCCTCTATTGTGACTCCAAGGATAAATTCCCCTGGTTGTAAAAAAAGGGGCTTCTCTTTGGTCGCCTCTATTATATGGGTTAGATTATGAAAAGTATCTGGCTGTTTTGGATCAATATATGGATTAGTAACATGGTTAAAAACCCTGAATTCGCCGCCTAAGCGAAAATCAACAGACGCAGGACCAAGTTGGGTTTCCCAATTTGGCTCCGGCATGATAATTATTTTTTTATCAATAAATAATTTTTTGATATCCTTGTCTGAAAAAATCATAAAAATAAAAAGGCGTTACACCTTTTTAATTAATAATATAAATAAAAAATCTATCAAAGCTATTCCCCCATCACATCAATGCCCATTGACCGGGCGGTTCCAGCGATTATTTTCATCGCCTGCTCCACATCTTCAGTATTCAAATCCGTGATTTTCTTTTGAGCAATTTCTCTAAGTTGGTCTCTCGTAAGCTTGCCAACTTTCTTGCGGTTAGGCGTTCCAGAGCCCTTCTCAATGCCAACCGCTTTTTTGATCAAACCAGCGGCCAAGGGCTGTTTTAATTTAAAATTATAGGTTCTGTCTTCATAAACAGTAACTTCTACTGGTATAATAAAACCCATTTGGTCTTTAGTGGCATCGTTGAATTTTTGGCAAAACTCACCTATATTCAGTCCTTGAGACGCTAAAGCAGGCCCAATAGGAGGGGCTGGATTAGCTTGCCCTGCTGAAATCTGAAGCTTGACTATGGCTTTAACTTTTTTCATTAAAATACTTATATAATTATTAAATCTTTTTTATTTGCAGAGAGTCCAGTTCAACCGGCGTGTCTCTACCGAATAAATTAACCATCACTTTTATTTTCCCCTGTTCTCTATCAAGTTCAGAGACCTTGCCCTCGTATTCCTTAAACGGTCCGTCAGTGATTTTTACCATGTCTCCGACATCAATATTGATTGTATATTTTGGTGTTTCGGTTTCCACTCTCTGGCTTATTTCCGATATTTCCCCGGGGGAAACTGGCACTGGCGTGGTTCCTGCGCCGACAAATCCCGTAACATTCGGCGTATTCCTCACTACATACCAAGAATCATCGGTTACTATCATCTCCACTAACACATATCCCGGATAAATCTTTTCTTCTATTATTTTCCTTTTTCCGCCTTTTATTTTAATTTTTCTCTCCTTTGGCACTAAAACATTAAATATCTTATCTTCCATGCCAAGCGACTCAACTCTGTGCTTTAGATTTTTAGCCACCGAATCCTCGTATCCAGAATAAGTATGTAGCACATACCATTGCCTGGTTTTAGGAATTTTCTGTTTTGGCATAAAAATTTATAGGGTGATTAATTTTCTCACAAGCGATCCAAAAGCAAAATCCAATCCGCCTAAGAAAATAGCCACTACTGCTGATATAACTATAACAGTCAAGGCATACCTAATTGTTTCTTCTCTAGTAGGCCAATTGATTTTTTTAACCTCTGTCTTCACCTGTTTAAGATAAAGAAAGAGTTTATGCGGAAATGAAAATATATTCATAATTGAATTACTCTAATTTGAAGATTATAGCGGACGATAGCTATTTTCTCTATCAAAAAGGTCTTTAAAACCCCCTTAAGGGGGACTCCCCCTATATTATCACGAACAAGGTTGATGTCAAGTTTAAATGTCCAAATTTTTGACATACTTGGCATGTGTCTGGATAAACTTCTTTCTTGCCAAGACCTCTTCTCCCATTAAGATATCAAAAATGCTGTCTGCTGCCTTAGCATCATCAACTGACACTCTTAATAAACTTCTATTCGCAGGATTCATGGTTGTTTCCCAAAGCTGGTCTGCATTCATTTCGCCCAAGCCCTTATATCTCTGCACATTTAAATTCTTGGCTCCTGCTTTGCGCATATCTTCCACAATCTCTAATTTATCTGCTTCATTGTAAGCATACTCCATTTTTTTACCTTCCTGAATCTTATAAAGAGGCGGTTGGGCTATATATAAACAACCCTGCTCAATCACGGGCTTAAGATGCCTGTAAAATAATGTCAACAAAAGCGTTCTTATGTGCGCGCCGTCAACATCAGCATCGGTCATAATAACCACTCTATGATAACGCAGTTTGGAAATATCAAAATCCTGCGCAATGGCAGTGCCCAAGGCGATAATGAGCGCCTTTATTTCATCAGAACTTAAAACTCTGTTAAGTTTAGCCCTCTCCACATTTAGAATCTTTCCACGCAAAGGCAATATTGCCTGAAATCTTCTGTTTCTCCCTGCTTTCGCGCTATTGTGGACGAAAACCCCACTAGCTAAAGCAAAATTATGGGTTTTAGGAACTTCAATGTCATAGACATCTACTCTTTTTTTGAGGAATTCTATTCTTTTTATTTTGTGATTAAAATTTTCTACGGCCTCTGTTAATCTTTTCTTATCATTATCAAAAAATCTTTGGGTTAAGGTTTTCATCCTTAATAAATTGGGATTCTTTTTAAGAAGATCTACCCTTTCCTTATCGTAATGATTTATATCTCCATATTTATCATGAATCATTTTCAAGAAATTCATGCTCTCGCGAAAATAAACTTTATTATAAGCTAATTTTCGCTTTCTTCTGAAATCTTCCGTCCATTGTGCTTTCGTTTTATCTGACCGCCATCTCAGCAACGCTTCGTCTCTCCACTGCTCTTTTGCTAATATAGAAAGTTCTATCTTCCTTTCAGGATGATCCTTAAAATAATTTTTTGTTCTTTCAGACATTATTTTTAGGTTCTTTTCGTCCGCCCGATATTCTTTTTGGGCATCATATAATCTCTTGAGATTATTCTCCCTGTATTCCTTATTAGAATAATAAAATTCTAAATATTTATTTCGCATGTATTCCTTATATTCCGGATTCTCCCATTGTTTTTTTGCTCGTTCGCTCAACATATCGTGCATTGATTTCATTTTAATAGACATCTTTTTTCTAAAGCCCTCTTCCTGTTTAAGTTTTTTGCATTTCTCTATCACGTCTGGCCTATGAAGCGTAAGCCGAGCCAAATCTCTATGTATTTTTAAATGTTCCTCTTTGCTCAATCTGATTAAATTATCCGGGTTGTTATTTTTCTTGTCAAAATCTATATGGTGACGATATGAACCAGCGTCTTCAATGTAAATATTATTTTCTATATTATGTTTATCGGCTAATAAATGTGTAAAAATATAAAAATGTTTGATTGGGTCAAAAATCATTTCGTAACCATCAATTGTAATTTTCCCCCCAATTTTAGATATCTTTTTTCTAAATGGCATCAAGCTCTCTCCGTGTTTTAAATTTTTCGCTTCTTTATATTCTCCGTCGCGAAGCATAAATTTATGGTCTGTCGTGCAAATAATTTCTTCATTATTATCTAAAACAATTTTTAATACCTTTTCGTTTTTCTTAGTAAGACGAGGGTTGATTACCTTTTCAATGCCTATATGCCCATCTTCTTTAATAGTATAACAATAATTAGATTTCCCATTCTGCCACTCATTTGCCAATTCTTTAAAACTCATATCTCTACCATCTGTTAACGCTATCTTAGTATCGCCAGAAAAACATCCACCGGCAGACGCGCCTTCCACGATGAATAATTCTGATTCAGCAGGGTCTTTGGACGAACAATCAGCCAGTTTGCCGGGCAAACTCAATCCATCTAATGCTCCTTTTCTAAGAACTGTTTGGCGCGCTGCCGAGGCGGCTTTTCTCGCTTTAGCAGCCAAAAGACAATACTGAAGAATTGCCCGCGCATCCTGTGGAAATTGCTCTAAATATTCGGTAAAGGCCTCATTTATCGCCATTTCAACCGCTGTCTTTGCCTCTGGGTTGCCAAGCTTGGTCTTTGTCTGGCCCTCAAACTGCGGTTCTCTTATTTTCACAGAAATTGCGGCATTAAGCCCGACTTTCACATCCCTACCGTTTAAATTCTCTTCATCTTCTTTTAGATAGCCGTTCTTTTTAGCATAATCGTTAAGCACCCGAGTCATAGCGCTCCGAAAACCAGTTAAATGGCTCCCACCTTCAAGAGTAAAAATATTATTGGCAAAACTCTCCTCATACCCTTCTTGGTCCTCTGTGTATTGGAAGGCCGCTTCTACCAAAATGCCTTCTTTTTCTTTGCAAGTGTAAAACGGCGTTTCGTGAATTAAATTATTACTCCCAGCCAAATATTTTGTATAGGTTTTTAAACCGCCCTCAAAATAAAAAGTATAAACAAGTTTTTCATCTGTCCTTTGGTCTTCAAATCTCAATTTTACGCCTTTTGTGAGATATGCCTGGCGTCTTAAATGATTTAAAACTGTTTTTCTATCAATCACAATCGTTCTAAAAATTTCTTTATCTGGTTGAAATATAGCAGTTGTCCCGCCTTGTTTGCATTTCCCTTCTTTCTTCACTTTTGCTTTTGGCTTACCCTTAGAATATTCCTGTGTGTGTAAAAAACCATCCCTGCAAACCTCTACCCTCATAAAAGATGAAAGCGCGCAAACGACAGAAACCCCCACTCCATGAAGTCCACCTGATACCTGATAAACCTTGTTGCCAAACTTAGCTCCGGCGTGAAGAGTGGTTAATACAGTTTCAAGCGCAGACACTTTTGTTTGTGGATGAATATCAACTGGAATGCCCCTGCCATTATCTGTAACCCTTACTTGATTGTCGGGAAGAAGAATTACTCCAATATCATCGGCATAACCGCCCATTGCTTCGTCTATAGCATTATCAAGACACTCCCAAATCAAATGGTGCAAACCATCCGGTCCTGTTGAGCCAATATACATTGCCGGTCTTTTCCGCACCGGCTCAAGTCCTTTTAAAACAAAAATGTCTTTTGCTGTATATTCTTGGCTGTCTGTCTTTTTGATATCTTTTGGCATATAAATTATTATTAACTGCTAATTTTAATTATTTATGACTGATAGAATTATTAGGGTCGCACCCTAACAATGGCGCCACAACAACGATGTTGGGGGCGGCCCCCAACAATTAAAGGTTAGGCGGACTTCCGCACTTCCCAGTCAAGATTATCTTCCAATGCCTGAATGATTTTTGCCATCATTGTCTCAATTTCCTCACCTCTCAAGGTTCTATCCTTTGCCTGAAATATTATATGAAAAGCCAAGCTCTTTTTCCCTTCAGCTAACTCTGACCCCTCGTAAAAATCAAACAAATCAACATCTTTAATACATTTATTTTCGCTTGTATTGATGATGTCCAAAACTTGACTCACCCTTGCGTCCCCTGGCAAGAGTAAAGAAATGTCGCGAACCGCAGATGGGAATTTGGAAATAGGCCTGTACTCGGATTCTTCATCACACTCCTTTAAAAGGGCTTCAAAATCAATATCAAAAGCAAAGACCTCTTGTATCTTGTTGCTTTCAACTAATGACGGAAAATTTAATTCTCCCATAAATCCTATTTCCTTGCTTCCAACTTTAATCTCTGCCATTTTATGCTTGTTCCAGAAATTAAAACTTGTGTCTTCGGGTGTAGGTTGATATTCGTCAAAATAATAATCGCTGATTCCCAAATTATTAAATAAAGAATCAATAACTCCCTTGAGCATATAAAACGATTCTTGCCCTCCAGATACCACTCCGCTCAACATTTTTTTCTCTATAATCCCCTCTCTCTTTTGTCTGAATGTCTTGCCTATTTCAAAAATCTTAATATTTTTTTTCGCATTGGAGGCCCTAATATTATATTGAATATTGTCAGAAAGATTTAATATCAAACTCGGCCTAAGATAATAAAGCCCTTCGGAAAACGGATTTTTTAATTCTACTAATCCTGTGCCGATAATATCGCCTATTCTTTTACTAATAAAGGAATAATTATATGCTTCTGAAAACCCGACCTGTTTCAAAGAATTTTTGATTTTATCCTCCCAAAAAATATCATCATTTCTTTTTGCAGGCATTAACGCTAATGTCGGATAAATTGACTTCAATTTCTCATACCCATAAATCCTGCCTATTTCCTCGGCAAAGTCCTCGCTCTGAACCAAGTCCGGACGCCAGGTAGGAATCCCTACTAAGAGATTTGATTTTGTTTCAAGACCAAGAGAATTTAAAATTTTGATAACCTCTTTTTTTCCGATTTTAATCCCCAAAAGCCCTTCTACCTTGCCTAAATCCAATTTGAATTTTCTTGACAAGATTTTCTCAGGATATATGTCTATTCTGTTCTTTGCGATTTTCCCGCCAGCAACCTCTTCAACTAATTGAGCCAATCTATCCACTGCTAATTCTGTAAGATTCGGGTCTATGCTATGCTCAAACCTCAACGAAGCATCTGTCTTCAATCCGAGCTTCTGGGAGCTTGCGCGAATCAACACAGAATCAAAATTAGCTGACTCAAGAAAAATATTTTTTGTCTCTTGGTCTATCGCCGCTCTTTTCCCGCCCTTAATTCCAGCTATTGCTAAGACATTTTTAGAATCAGCAATAACAAGATTATCTTTATTCAACTTGTATATCTTATCGTCTAAAGCATCTATCTTTTCTCCGATTTTTGCCTGTCTTATAAAAATCTTTTTGCCCTCAATTTTGTCCAAGTCAAAAGTATGAAGCGGTTGGCCAAGTTCAAGCATCACATAATTCCCTGCATCAACAATATTGTTAATCGGCTCAAGTCCGCAGGCGCGCAATCGCTCTTGGATATATTCAGGAGAATCCCCCACCTTAACCCCAGTCAAGACCCTTCCTGTGTATCTCGGACAATCTGCTCCATTGTCTACTTTTACATCTATGAAATCATTTATTTTTATCTTTGTATCCTCTTTTATTTTTCGTTTTTCGTTTTTCGTTTTTAATTTTGTAATTGCGCTACATTCGCGAGCAATCCCTAAATGCGAAAAACAATCAGTCCCCCTATTCGGAGTCACGCTTATGTCTAATGCCCAATCTTTGCTCTCTTTTTTTACTTCTTCAACTTCAAAACTGCGAAGCGTTAAAATCTCTGCTAATTTATTTGGCGCAGGCAATTTGCTATTAAAAAATGATTGTAGCCAATTGTATGAAAATAACATATTATTTTAAAATTGCTCTAAAAATCTTAAGTCGCCCTTATACAGCAATCTGACATCGTCAATTTTATACCTCATCATTGCAAGGCGGTCTATTCCCATTCCAAAAGCAAACCCCTGCCAGTGCTTTGGATTTAATCCTGCTGATTTGAATACTTGCGGATGGACCATCCCAGCCCCTCCCATCTCTAACCATCCTGTTTTTGAACACACGCTACAACCTTTGCCTCCGCAGACAAGACACATTATGTCAACCTCAAAACTTGGTTCTGTAAAAGGGAAAAAGCTTGGCCTTAATCGTATTTTCGCGGATTGCCTGAAAAACATTTCAAAAAACCTTTCCATAATGGCTTTCAGATTGGCAGCGTTTATTTCTTTGTCCACCATCAACCCCTCCATCTGATAAAAATTGATTTCATGGGAAGCATCAGTTGCTTCATATCGAAATGTCCTGCCCGGAACGATTATTCTCAACGGCGGATTATGCTTTTCCATATATCTCACCTGAACCGGACTAGTATGCGTCCTTAATAACAACTTTTGATTTTTGCTTTTTATTTTGGACTTTGGACTTTGGGCTTTGAACTCATTCTGGCATAGCCAGAATGTATCCCACATATCCCTTGCCGGATGATTTGCTGGTATATTCAATGCGTCAAAATTATACCACTCGCTTTCTATTTCAGGTCCTTCAATAACTGAAAATCCGAGCCGTTGGAAAATGTCTTCTACCTCTCTCTGCACTTGGGTAATCGGATGGAGATGTCCTGTTGTTAATTTATGACCTGGAAAACTAAAATCTATTTTCTTTTTTGGCTTATTTGTTTCAGTTATTGCGTTGATTGCCTTTTTTCTGATAGCAATCTTTTCTTCCAAGTCCCTTCTGATTTCATTCGCCAATTTCCCAACTTCTTTTCTCTCTTTTTCAGAAAGGTTTTTTAAAGAACGCAAAATAAGGGTGATTTCACCTTTCTTGCCAAGATATTTCTGAAAAACTTGATTTATTTCCTCGCTATTTTTGGCTGAACTTATTTCTTTTTCAGCCCTATTTTCTATGTTTTTTAAGTCCTCCATTTTCTTTTACTCTATTCATATTTTACCTTAAAAATCGCCCATAATCAAATCAAAAAACCGCGGATATCCACAGTTTAAAATTAAAGAACCCGTCTAGTATATGTTGCTTTCGCAACTACCAGACGGGCGTTAGGTTCAAGATTGAGGCACAATCACTTTCAGGGCTCGGGACAGAACAGAGATGTGGCATTGGTCTAATAGCCCATGCACTTCTCCGTCAATTTGAGACATAACAGGAAAAGAGCTTCTAACCTCTAACTCTTGAAAACGATGGAAAGAAAACTGTTCTGTAAGAAAAACATGAGCCCCCTCCTTTGCTTTCAGGGCATAGTATGGAAAGATTAGAGACGGCACAGGGCTAAAAATGCATAAATCAAGCCATCCGTCATCAACTTTTGCCGATGGATTGATAAGAAATCCCCTGCCATATCTGTGGCAGTTTGTTATGGTTGCGAACCCTATCTTCCTTTTAAAACTCTCTGAATCAGTTTTAAAGGAAACTTCAGGGTCGTTCCTTTTT
>JAHIFQ010000009.1 GCA_018900835.1 Patescibacteria group bacterium | reverse complement strand
GTTCCGCTCACTGCTAAGTTTGTATAGTCAGAAATATCAATGGTAGTTGCATTCCATGTTCCTCCTGTGATTGTTCCCAAAGTAACAATTGAAGTTGAACCAGTGTTTGGTAATAAGGCCATGGTTCCTAATCCAAGGGTATCCCTCACATTGGTTGCTGCTGCATCATCCAACATTGTTCTTGCAAAAGAAGTTAGGGTTGTTGTTGAATACGCATCGCTTCCTGTGAGATAAATCATTTGGTCTGCTCCTGTGCTTAATCCTGCAATGGAAGTTAACCCTGAATCCAATGTTTGAAAATCAGCTGTGCAGACAATTCCTGTTCCTGAAATATATGTGCAGGCCTTGGTTGTTGTTAGGGTTCCTTCTGCTAATGAAAGAGTGTCTCCGACTAACTGAAGAAGGGTTCCAGCCGCAGCAAGATTTGTGTCTGTGGAAACATCAATTGTCGTTGTCCCCCAAACTCCACTTGCCACCCTTAAAAGCCCTGACCAAGAAGATGTGTCTATCCCTGTTCCGCCGTTTGCGTTCGTCAATGGATTGGTCAATGTCAACCCTGCAAATGTTGGCGAAGAAGTAGTTGCAATATCTTGAGGAAGAGATAACACAATTGTGCTATTAGCTCCATTATCTGTAATAGTAATTTGGTCTGCTGTTCCAGTTAAAACCCTTTCATCAGTTAAGGCAGAATTGGCTGACAAAACAATATATTCCGCATCATTAACACCTGACTGCCCCCAAGAAAGATTACCTGCCCCATCTGTTGTGAGCGCATATGTGCTTGTGCTGTCAGAAGAAGGCCAGATATATGGGACGCCATTAAAAGTGGTTGTGCCTGAAACAGAGAGCGTACTGAAACTCGTAGTGGTTGCTGTTAGAGAATCAATAACTGCGGTCTGCAAAGTTGCTGTGCCGACTACGAAAAGTTCAGTGGAAGGAGTTGTGGTGCCTATTCCAAGATAACCGGAATTATCAATGACTATCTTTTCGTTTCCTGCTTGTTGGAAATTAGCTATCCATCCTGTTCCTGTTTGGTTTACGGTAAACGCAGAGCTTGTGCCAGTAGAAGAGGCAGTGATAGAGGTTGCTCCTGAATATGTTTGAGAGCCAGCAACAGTAATATTGCCTGTAAGAATCAAATCCTCTGCTGTGATATCCACAGCAGAAAAGTTTCCAGAAGTCGTGATGTCTCCAGTGGAAGTTATGGTGCCAGCAGAAGCAAGATTCCCAGAGGAATCAATAATGAGTTCGTTGTTGGAGCCAACATAAAAATATGTCTTGGCTGTTATTGGTGATTCAAATATTGAAGTGGCATAGACCAATAAATCATCACTGGAATCAGTGCCTATTTGCATGCTGTCCCCTACGCTGAAGTTGGTCGCAGAACCAGAACCGGAAATTCCGAGTGAAGCAAATGTGGCGTTGCCTCCAACCTGCAATCCTTGGCTAGCGATATATACAGGAGCAGAGGAATGCGAGACCTGACCAGTTGGATATGATTTAATTTTCTCGCCTATTTCTGATTCCCATTCCTGAATAAGAGCTAACTGGGCTTTCAGTTCTTTTAATTCTTGAGTTGTCGCAAAATCAATTGTTGTCTGGGTTTCAATAATTTGTTTGGGAAGAACTTGGGTAATCTGCTGAACTTCTTTAATAATATTTTTTGTGATTACTCCATTCTCTTTTAGATAATCAATGTCTTGTCTTAAAGATGCAATTGAACTCTCTGTATAGTCGCCTTGTTCTATGAACTGGTTAATGGAATCAATTTTCGCTTCAATAATTGATATTCTGTTATTGTCCTCGCCCCAGGAAACGGTTTTGGGTCTGGCAACAAAAATCCCTCCCAGCTTATCTCCAAGCCAATCAAAATATGAGGAAAAAACATGGGCGGTTTCCTGCCAAATAGTTGTCCTGTAAGCCACCCCGGACTCAACGCTCTGAGTCCATGCTTCATCAGAAACCAATGGAAGTGAAAAATCCATAACTAACCCGATTCCAGCTACTCCGCCATTCTTTAGGTCATCTGCAATTGAATCAAGAACTAATTTTGATTTTTGCCCCAAGTCAGTAAATGCGGTTTTAACATCTTTGACTACCCCTTGAATTCCTCCTTGGCCAAAAGCTAATGAAGAGATTAAAACAAGAAGCGCCAAACCAACCACAACACCTAATCTCAATGATGGCTGTTTCTGCCCTTCAAAAACAATGGCTGGCGAATCAGAACGAAAAATCTTTTGAGTGCATTTTTTCTCGCGTTTCAAAGATTGTTTTTTTGTTGACTGAACTGTTTCCGTTTCCTTTAGCGCAACTGCAACTGGGCCTTCAATTTGCTTGATAATATTATCCTCAATCTTTTGGTTTAATTCCTGCCTATATTCTTGCATTATAGCAAAATATTCATCTACCCATTCTTGTTTAGTTGCCCAATTTCTGCCCAATTTAACTGCTTTTAATCTGCCTTGCCTTGCCCTTAAACTTAAATACTCCTGCGAATAGGGGCTTCCCTCTGCAGCTTGAGCTAAAGAGATGTATTCTTTATGGTCTTTCGAGTTCCCCTCCATTATGGTCTTATTAGTTATCCGATACAGTATTGTGTCTCATTTTTTACTATATCGTATACATATATTGTCTAACTAAAAAAACCCTTGGTCAAGGGCTTGGTTGTGGATAACTCAAAAATCAATTAAACAAGTAAAAAATTAAGCAATTAAGCATATTAGTTGTTTGTTTGCTTAATTGTTAAGTCGTTGAGTTGATTCTTATGTTTTGGAGGACTCCAAGACAAATAAACATTGATATTAGAAAAGAACCACCATAGCTTACAAATGGCAAAGGACCGCCAATTACTGGCAAATACCCAATATTGCTGCCTATGTTTATAAAAAATTGCGCCATTACAACAAACCCGACTCCTAAGGCAAAAAGACGAGAAAAATTATTATCTGCGCATAACGCTATATTCGTTATGCGCCAAAAGAAAACAAAAAATAAAAAGATAATGCCTATTATGCTTAAAAACCCAAATTCTTCGGCTATTGCTGAAAATATAAAATCGGTCTGTGGTTCTGGTAAAAACCCTTGCTGGGTTTGTGAACCCTTGCCCAGCCCCCTCCCCAAAAGACCACCATTCCCAATAGCTATCTTGGTCTGCCTTTGATTCCAACCCACTTGGAGTGGCTCGTATTCTGGAACAGCGAAACTAATAATCCTTTCTTTCTGGTAATCTTTTAATAAAAAGCCCCATGCAAAAAGAAATAATATGATGCCACAAAGAGATAAAATGGCGAAATGACGCAAGCGAATACCAGAGACCGCCAAGACCCCTATCCACAAAAAAATCAAAACCAAAACAGAACCAACATCTGGTTGGATGAATATCAAGAATATGGGAATTGCAATATATGCGCCAGACAGAATAATATGACGGAACTTATACATTTCCACATGACGAGATGAAAAATATTTTGCCAAAAGCGCTATTATAACTATTTTCAAGAATTCTACGGGCGCAATCGCCACCTGTCCTATTTTATACCAACTCCTTACTCCTCTTATTGGATTATTGAAAACCAACAAACCAATAAGGGCTATTATGCCAAGCGCGTAAAGAATAAGAATGAAATAAGAATTGTCTTTCAGCCCCCTATAATCAATAAAGGAAATAATTGTCATCAATAACAGCCCAATGCCTAAAAATATAAACTGCTTATTGAAGTTTAAAAAACTATCTGCTGTGCCAGATGATGAGCTATATAATGACAAAAGCCCGATACCTGTTAGGATAACTGCTGTTAAAACAAGGGTGTAATCAAATTTTTTGAAATGACTAATAATTGTCATTTTATTATTTTGATAAAGTCCTTTTCTGACAAAATTTTGACCTTAAATTTCTTTGCTTTCTCTAATTTACTCCCAGGATTGCTGCCAACAACTAAAAAATCTGTATTTTTACTGACTGTATCAGAGGCGCTGCCCCCTAACTCCCATATGCGCTTATGGGCTTGTTCTCGGGAAATACTCTCAAGAGTTCCGGTTATTACAAAATTCTTATTGTCTAAAACCTTATTTTCCCTTTGTGGTGGCGGAGAGATGATAACTCCTACTCGTAATAATTTATCTAAAAATAAAAGATTGTCTTCATTATTAAACCAATTATATATGCTTTCTGCCACCCTCTCTCCAATATTAGGAATAAACTCAAGCTCTGCAATAGAGACCTTGATTAATTTTTCCAGTGTCTTGAAATGAACAGCTAAATCAAGAGCTGTTTCTTCTCCTATATGGCGAATTCCTAAGGAATAAATAAAGCGATTTAAAGGTAATTGTTTTTTATCCTGAATCTCTGCAACCAAATTATCAGCTGATTTCTCGGCGAATCTCTCTAATGGCATTAAATCGCCTTGCTTTAATTCAAAAAAATCCGCAGGTTGGCTCACTAATCCACTTACATTCAACTGCTCTATGATTTTAGGCCCCAATCCTTCAATGTTAAAGGCCTTTTTTGACACAAAATGTTCTAAAAATTCTCTCTTCCGCGCAGGACAATTATGATTCTCGCATCTCCAAATAACTTGACTTTTAGCCCTGACTAATTCCTTGCCGCAAACTGGACATTTGTGAGGAAAATTAAAGGTCTTTTCTTTGCCATCTCTTAAGTCCTTTAATACCATTGAAACAGCAGGAATCACATCTCCTGCTCTCTCTATGATAACCGTATCGCCAATCTTTACGCCTAATCTCTCTAATTCGTCTTCATTATGCAGTGTAGCCCTGGTAATAGTAGCTCCTCCTATTTTGACTGGCTCTAATATTGCTACAGGCGTAATTGCTCCAGTTCTGCCGACTTGCACATTTATATCTATAATTTTAGTAGTTGCCTGTTTTGCTAAAAACTTAAAAGCTCTTATAGCTCGAGGGCTTTTGCCAGCAACCCCTAATTTATGGAAAATTTGATTGTTATTAACCAAAATCACTACCCCATCCACTTGAAATGGCAAAATATCCCTGTTTTTTTGGGTTTCTTCCCAAAAATTCACTGCTTCATTTAAGTTTTTACAGATTTTACCCTTTTCTGCTCTAAATCCCAAACAAGTGAGTATATCGTGTTCTTGAGAATGAGCCGCTATATCCATATCGGTAGATGTATCGGGTGATATATCGGATGCTATATCATACGCCAAAAACTTTAATCTTCGAGAGGCAGCTAACTTAGGGTCAAGTTGACGGATTGACCCTGCAGCCAAATTTCTTGGGTTAGCATAAATAGATTCTTTGTTTTTGGCTCTTTGCTTATTAATTTTATCAAATGATGCTTTATCCATATATACCTCTCCTCTTATCTCTATCCGCCCGTTTTTAATCTTTTCTTTTAAACTATGTTCTATGTTTTTATTTTCAATTGGCCTATGGATTTCCAATCGTAATGGAATGCTGTTTATGGTTCTTATGTTCTGTGTTACATCCTCTCCTATTCTTCCATCTCCTCTTGTGGCTCCTGCTATTAAAATTCCTTTATCGTAAATTAATGTTATAGCAAACCCATCAATTTTCGGTTCACAAAAATACTCAAACTTTTCCAATGGCTGTAATCTTTTTAAATATTTTTCCCATAGCTCAAGCGCCTCTTTATCAAAAATATCATCAATCGAAAGCATTGGAAATTGATGTTCTATTTTTTCAAACTTATCTAATGGTTTTCCTCCAACTCTCTGGCTCGGAGAATCTTTAGTAACCATATCTGGATACTGTTTTTCCAAAACAACAAGTTCGTTTTTTAAAGAGTCAAAAGCAGGGTCAGAAATCTCCTGCTTATCTAAAACATGATATAAATAACGGTGATAATTAATCACCTTTTTGAGTTTTTCTATCCTTTTTTTTGCAGACCCCTTATCCATAATAAAAAACTTATCGTTTATTAACCATCTGCTTCTATTGCCCTCTTGGTATTATTATATGTGCCGACTGATTTAATGCAATAATATTCGCCTGCTGTGCAATTAATGTCTTCTAAAATTTCTGTGGGTAATGCTCCGCCAACTGGCTGTGTAACCCATACTTCATAAGTATATGTCCCACTGCCCAACGATACTGGCCCATAATGGCCAATATAATTGGCATTATAGAGGTCATACAACGCTGTTTCTATACCAGTGTCAGCTGCGTAGAAAGCTATTATTGAATCCCCCATTCCCTTGATAGTCCTTATCTGTGTTAACACTATAGAACTAATGCTAAAAACCGCTGCCAGTAAAATAGACATTATGATTATTGCGAAATATAGGGTGGCTCCTTTTTGAGAATTGCTAATCATTGATTTGTTATCACTTATCACTTACATACTTCTATTAGAAGATTATTATCTGATATCAGGATTTCTTTGCGAAACACTGGTCTGAAGTTCAAGCGTTGTGCTGTTAGGCGTGTCTGCCTTAATCTGTATCGTTACAAATGGCTGGAGATTATCTGATTCTGTCTCATTAATAATCTCAAACTTTAACACTAAAACATTTACATCTGCAGAGGTTAGCTCAAGTTCTTCAGCCCCTGTCGCATACTTGATTTTCCCATCATTTACAAAAAATTCCTGGCAAGCGCTTGATTGAAGAATATTAATAAATTTTATGCCGTCCCTGGCTGTTAATTGATAATTAGAACCATTAGGGATACAGGTGCCAGAAGTGTCTTTTTCCGCCATTCTCAAGGCCCGGGTCATATATTCTATAGCATAACTTAATTCTCCTAAAACTTTTTTGGACTCAAGAATATTCCTCTCTGCTTTGAGAGCTGCAATAAAAACTCCTGAAATAACTATCATTAAAACACTAAATATCCCTGCCACAACAACAACCTCAATAAGGGTAAAGCCATTATTTTTATTATTTCTCTTTTTTTGTTTCCTGTTTTGCATTTTTTGTTTGACGAAGGAATCTACCACCAATTATATAAATGCTGAAGCAGAGAAATACTATAATACCCTCCGCCCCTCTTGTTCCAAAAAACAGTAATAGTCGCATCCATTTGGTCAGCATTCGGTGATTCTATATGAATCAATCTTTTAAATCTGCTATCATCCCCTGTATCGTAATTGTAAAATCCTGTAATGGATTTTTTAAGGAACCTGATATCATCAGGGTCACAACTTGGACTACATATTGGTTGTGTCATGGCGGGTTCTGTTAATTGAGGGTCTGTATACTGTGCTTCAATATCTCCTGTTCTAATTCCCTCGTTCCAAGCAGTGCCAGTGGAAACATAATTATATTCCAAAAGATTCGTGTCTCTAATGCTTTTAATAATTTCTACTCCCTCTTGAGCAAGTAGGGCTGCGGTAAATCGGGAGTTAGCGTAATCAATTGCAATTATCCCTTGTTGGACCGACATAAAAACGCCAACAATGCCAACGCTCACCACAGAGACGGTGATAAGCATTTCTATCAATGTAAATCCGTTATTATTAATCATTTATTATTAATCATTTATCAGTGATTATTAATCAGTAATCAGCAATCATTAATTAGTGATCATTGGTCAGTGGAAATCAATCCCGCCTTGTTTATAGAGATAATTTTTGTCTTAGAAATATCCGCTTGTATTGCTACGGTTATATCTATTTGTCCCACTGTGGCGCCTCCTTGTAAAAAAACATCAGGGGAAGGAGAAACAAATGTGATGTTTACTGGATTAGAGGGCGACAAAATACTTAACACTATTCCGTCTTCTATGTCTAATGTTTTAATATCTTCGGAACCGTCTGATTTTCTATTCTTGCTTGCGTCTGAATCAGCGAATAGAATATAAGACGATGGATTTGCAATGTCAAAATAAATACCGTATCCGCCAATAGGAATTTCTCCGCCAACATTTTTCCGCGCTGACATTGCCATTTCTCTAACAATCTCAATATCAGATGCAATCTTGAAAGCAGACCTCTGCAGGGCAAGCTCCTGCCCTCTTGGCCGATAAGCCAAAAAGCTTGTTGCCAATAAAATTCCTACTATCGCAACGGTAATCAAGGCCTCAACCAAGGTCATGCCTGTCTCCTTACTCTTTGTTGAACAATAATTATTTATCATTTATCACTTGCCCTCCCGAGGCGGGCCTGCCCGCCTCGGGCGGATTTATCATTAATCATTTATCAGAAAATCAAAGCGGAATACCAATCAATGAGATGCTGACCCCAAAATAAGGCAATCAATGTTCCGGTTATTAAAAATGGGGCAAACGGAACTTCGCTTTTAAGCTTTTTCCCGGAGAAAACTATCAGTCCTATACCTATTATAGCACCGATGAAAAAACTTAAAAACAAAGACAGGGCTATTTTAGGCCAGCCCAAAATCATTGCCAAAAGTATTACCAATTTAACATCTGCAAATCCAAGCCACTTGCCCTTGGAGATCAAATATATCAAAAGGAAAAAACCAGCAGCGCCAAAAGCAGAAAGCAGATAATTAATAATTGATAATTGATTATTCAAAAACAAGGCGCCGACTAACCTATATATCAAAGATATGGCGATTGCTGGAATCAAGACCTTGTCCAAGATTATGAAATGCTTCAAGTCATAAACAAAAATAACAATGAGGAAACAGGCAATCAATAAATAATAGACAAAGTTTAAAAATTGAAAACCATTCGGCAGTGAGCTCATGGCCGAACTGTTGAAAATTGAGATTTCATTGAAAATTGCCTGCCCGCCTTGGGCGGAGAAATTGAAAATTAGCAGAAATAGCGCCCCTGTTGCTGTTTCTATAATTGGATATTGCCAAGAGATTGATTTATGGCAATAACGGCATTTTCGGCGCAGAAGAATAAAACTCAATAATGGAATCAGGTCATACCAAGCTAAAGAATGCTTGCAATTAGGACAAAATGACCTGCCATGTAAAAAACTCTCCTTTTTCTCCAACCGATAAATCACGCAGTTCAAAAATGAACCCACTATAAGACCGAATATAAAAATTAACAAATAATAAATAATCATTAATAAATCATTACAATGTTTAGAGGTTGAACCTCTAAACATTCTCTACAAGTAAGCGCTGTGAGCTTATTATGCCAACCTGCCAACCTGCCAACCTATTCAGCCAAGAGACCTCCTTAAGATAGAGGAGGTCTCTTTTTGAAGATTAGATTATAACTGCCCCTCACTCACAGGCAATATTGATGTCGCTACAGGCATTGCTTGTTGATTCAATATTGCTTCCCTGGTCATCAATGCAAAAATATTTTGTTGTGCTACCAGTGAGTTGAGCGCTTACACAGTAACTGTAGCGCGAGTCGTAACAGCTTACCATATCTCCACCATATTTTTCCACATCGTTTTCCAGAATAGTCAATATATCGCTGTAGCCACCATTCAATTCGCCGGATATACATAATGACTCGTATCCGCCTGCCTCCTGAATATACATATCTTCAGCGATTTTTCTGATTTGTGTTACGCTTGTGATTATCTTAGTATTCCTTGCCCTGTCTGACGCTTCTTTTAAAGAAACAATGACAATGGTTGCCAAAATACCAATAATAGCCACTACTATAAGCAGTTCAACTATAGTAAACCCTTTTCTTTTTTTAAGCAAAGCTTTCATAGGAGAAAATGATAACTATTAATTACTGGCAATTTATAGCGCCAACAACACAATCAGCTTCTGTTGCGTCGTCTTTCACCAAGCCATCGCTGTCAACACAGAAATAGGTTGTTGTGGCAGGGCTGGTAAGTTTTGCGCTCACACAATAGGCATTAGCGCTTGCTTGACAATTCATATCGGGAGGAGCAGGGAAAACCTTCCCTTGCCTGTCTGCAATATCATTTTCCAAAGCAGCGAGTTGAGCACCGTAAGTGGCGTGCGCTTGATTCAGGGTATCTGTATCGCACAGACCAGTATAAAGTGAATCATCTGCCCAAATTAATTCGGCCTGTGTCCTTGCTTGATTGACAGCTGATTTGATTCTCGCGTCATTTGCCCGAGCAGGAGCTCCCCTCAAAGAAACCAACACAATAGCAGCCAAAATTCCAATAATAGCAATAACCACTAAAAGTTCAATTAAAGTAAAACCTTTTTTTGATTTCATAACCTTTATAGATTTAAATTTTTACTCTTGCGACCTTTCCCCCCACCAATCCTGCGTCGCTCGCAGGATTGGTGGGGGATTTTACCCCCTCCTATTTATCCTGCAAACCTCGCAAGTTAGACGGGAATTACATTTATTTGTCTATAATTTATTGTATACCAAAAAATGGGTCTTATCAAACAAATACTGTGAATAACTTAGCTAAAGCGGGAATAACTAAAATCCGAAAGAAGATACGCCTTTGTATACAGGGACTATGATAGAAACCATTAATAATGCGACCATCCCGCCTAACACAACTATCAAGACCGGTTCAATAATATCTATCAAAGCATCAATATTTCGATTAACCTCTGATTCATAGAAATTAGCAATATGCATCAACGACTCGTCAAGCCGTCCGGTCCTCTCTCCAACCTTAATCATTTGAGTCACTAATCCCGGAATGTCTTTTGGGTATTTTTCCAAAACAGAGCTCATTAATTCTCCCCTCCTCACTCCTTCTTGTGTCTCCATTATTATTCTCTGATATGTTTTATTGCCTGCAGCGCCGCTCACTATATCCAATGCTTGAGTAATTGGCAGGCCTGCTAAAATCAATGTAGATAGATTTTCCGTAAATCTCGTTAGATACACCCTCCTGACAGTTTTACCTAATATAGGTATCTTTAAAACAATTTTTCCTATTATTTCTCTTCCTTCATCGGTTTTAGAATATCTCCGAATCAAGACCACGATTAGAATAATGCCTATTAAGAATGCCCACCACCATGTCCTCGCTGCTTCACCTAATCCGAGAACCGCCCGTGTTAAAACAGGCAATTCCACTTCAAGCGATGAAAGCGTATCTTGGAATGACGGAAGCACCATAAATATTCCCAGTCCTCCTATTCCTAAAAATACCAAGAGAATAAACGCCGGATAAGTCATTCCGCTCTTAATTTTATTAATTAGATTATACTCTCTTTCAAGATGCTGGGCTAAATAATTTAAGCTCTCTGACAATTTTCCAGACGCCTCGCCTGCTTTTATAATATTGATAAAAAAATTGGAAAAAATCTTCGGAAATTTTGATAATGCCTCTGAGAAATATACGCCACCTTCAACATCTTCTGATACCTCAACAATCTGTGCCTTAAACACTGATTTTTCGGTTTGCTCTGCCAATGCCCTCAATGACTCCACTAATCCGACTCCTGATTTCAACATTAGGGCGAGTTCTCGACAGAACATCATAACATCTTTTTTCCCTGCCCTATTAAGCAGGTCTATTTGACGGAAATAAAACGGTCTTTTCGTCACTTCCTCTAAATGGGTGATGTAAAGACCCTCTTTCTGCAAAAGAGAAACAGCATCATTCCGTGATGACACTTCTATCACTCCAACTTGGATTAATCCGTTTTTTGTTCTTGCTTGATAATTAAACTGCATTAGTTTAAGTTGTTGATGATAAATCTCATTATAAGAACCTGCTCGCTCCGCTCGCAGAACGCTCGAAATTAAACTTCATTCAGTTTAATAATAAGAACCTGCTCGCTCCGCTCACAGAACCTTGAAATTAAACTTTTTATATATAATTTTTAAAAGTAGTTTAATTATAGCAGAATTATTAAAATTTGCCTCCTAATAGGGTTCTCAATCCGTCTGGGTTTGTGGTAAATTTAAATGCTGACTCCCTTGTGATTTCCTTATCTTGAACCAAAAGCGCCAACGATTTATTTAAGGAAATCATTCCCTCTTCAGATGAGGTCTCTATTACTATCGGAATCTCATGTATCTTGCCCTCTCTGACAAGATTGGCTATCGCAGGGTTATTAAAAATTATTTCCGTGGCAGGAGTAAGTCCTCCTTTGATATTTGGAATTAACCGCTGGGAGACAATGCCTAAAAGCGAAGTGGATAATTGCGCGCGGATTTGCTTTTGCCGATTATCATCAAAACTATCTACAATCCTGTGTATTGTCTGGGCAGCAGAGTTGGTATGAAGAGTGGCAAAGACCAAATGTCCGGTTTCTGCTGCTGAAAGAGCAATGGCGATTGTTTCTGGGTCGCGCATCTCTCCCAACATAATCACATCCGGGTCTTGGCGAAAAGTAGAACGCAAAGCCCTGGCAAAAGATAATGTATCGCTAAAGACCTCTCTTTGGTCAATAATCGCCAAATCGTCCTCAAACACATATTCAATAGGGTCTTCAATTGTTATGATATGACAGCTCCGAGAATGATTAATAGCGTCTATCAAGGCAGCCAAAGTGGTTGATTTTCCTTGACTGGAAGGCCCTGTTATTAAAACAAACCCCTGATGGGCTTGGCTAAACAAGTTAAGAACTGGCGGGAGATTCAGGTCTTCAATAGTTGAAATCTTCCTTGATAAAAACCTCAAAGCGCAACTCACCTTACCCTGCTGGAAATATGCGTTTCCTCTAAACCTGCCCTTATCACCAGAGTCATAAGAAAAATCAATCTCCCTCTCCCTTAAGAATTTATCAAATCTTTCTTGTGAATAATTCTGTGATAACAAAACTTTGACTATGGAAACAATATCATCTGACTTAAGCTCTGCTTCTTTTGTGAGCGGGGTTAGTCGGCTTGCTATCCGCAAAATTGGACTTTTGGAAGAAGAAAAATGAATATCAGAAGCGCCTTTTTTAACGGCAAGAGTTAATAAATCATCTAAAAATTTTTTATGGTCTTTTATCATTTATTATACAACAACCCTAATTGTTTTTTTTAATGAGAAACTTTATTAATCTCATCAATGACTTGCGTAGGAGTATAATCCGACTTAATTAAATATTTGTCAGCCCCTAACGAAAGTCCTTTTTCAACCTCCTCTTTTTGACTCAAATTGGACAGGATTATAATTTTGGTATGCTTAAGCCCCTCCTCTACTCTTAGTTGTTTTAATATCTGCCACCCATCTATGTGCGGCAAAACAATATCCAGAATAATTATATCTGGCTTAATTTTTTTGGAAAAATCTAATACAGCTCCTCCGTCCTTTGCCAAATGAACCTCAAACCCTGATTCACCAAGTTTTGTGGAATAAATATCTATTAAAAATGGGTCATCCTCTACTAATAATACTTTTTTCATATTTTATAATAAATTAATAATTATTTTACCTCTCTTCGGATGTGCTCCTGATAACTTCCTCTAAAGATGTCTCTCCTTTCAGAACTTTCAATATTCCATCCTGTCTCATGCTTATCATCCCCTGATTATTGGCTTCGGCAAGTATTTTATTCTCGCTTGGTTCAGATATAATTATATCTCCAAGCGCTTTAGTCATCTCTAAAATCTCAAATACCCCGACTCTGCCGACATACCCGCTTTCTCCGCACTGACTACAGCCGACAGGTTCCCAAATTTGAATATTCGTTCCAGCGCCATATTCATCTTTCGCCCAATCTGGCAAGCCCTTCATTTCATCAATTATTAATTCCTTCATCTTCCCGCTTGCAGCAATTTTTTTCTTGCAATGAGGACAAAGTCGCCTAACTAATCTCTGGGCGATTATTGCGTTTGTACTGGAAGGCAACAAAAACGCCCTGACTCCTAAATCAATCATTCTTGGAATTGCGCCCAAAGCATTATTAGTATGGACGGTTGAAAGAACCAAGTGTCCTGTAAGCGCTGCGTGTGTGGCTAATTCTGCGGTTTCGTTATCACGAATTTCTCCGACCATAATTATATCCGGGTCTTGTCTTAAAACATGCCTTAATCCGGTAGCAAAACTATACCCAATCTCTGGCTTTACTTGCGATTGGCTCACACCACTGATAAAATATTCTACTGGGTCTTCCAGTGTGATGATATTAACGCCTTCCTTGTTAACAGAATCCAGGACAACATAAAGCGTAGTTGTTTTCCCAGAACCAGTAGGTCCTGTGGACAATATCATACCATAAGGCCTTTTCGCCGCTTTCTTCAAAATCTCTAAATTTCTTCCAACTAACCCTAATTCCTCAAATGTGGAAACCCTTAAATCAGGATTAAGCACCCTCATTACTACTTTTTCGCCAAGCGTTGTTGGAAAGGTTGAAACCCTAAAATCAATATTTTGATTGTTCATATTTACGGAAAAACGGCCATCTTGCGGAATTCGCGTCTCATCTATTTTTAATTTAGATATAATTTTAATTCTGGCTACTATGGAAGGATGAACCTCCTGTGGCAGGAATAAACTGGAATGCAAAATACCGTCTAATCGAAATCTTATCCTGCTTCTGCCTGGCATGGGTTCTATGTGTATATCCGAGGCCCTTCCTTCTACAGCATGTTTTAAGATAACTGCAACGGTTTTGCTGATAGGGGCCTCGCTTCTTTTTTGAACGATTTCCTCTTTGGTTTTTAACGCAGAATCTTGTCTCCCGGGTTGAAGCTGTCTCTCTAATTCTTGAAGAGCTGTTTTAACTTCTCTCCCCAAGTTTTGATATTTCTTCAAAAAATTCTGAAAACTGCTTAAGGTAATTAAGCTCACGCGATAATTAAATCCTCTTTGCCTGGCTAAAAAATTCAAGGCCTCTTGCGCCTTTAAATCTTCTGGATAAACCATCGCCACTTCAAGCATATTCTGCTTCTTCTCCAGCGGAACCATCTTATAATGCTCTGCGGAATCCTGCGGAATAAGCTCCAAAACATCGCCCGGAATATCTTGCGAGATAATCTCTTTTAAGGGGATGCCAAGAGTATCGCTTTTTATCTGAAAAAGCTTGTTTTCCGGCAATAATTGTTTGCTTAATATAACCTCCTCAATGGTTCGTCCAGAACTTGCAGATTCTTTTACCAAAGAATCTGCAATCTTCTTGTCAATAACCCTTTGTTTTAATAGTTGGTTTATTAAATTCATTTCATTAAGAAGAAGACCACCCGCGCGAGTGGACTGCAAAAGTATATAAAAATTTCGCCTGACAATGACTGACCATCAATTTGACACAGGAAGCGCAGGGGCAAAAGGATTCTCCCTCCCAATGCCTTCTGAAAGAGGAGAAATCGGCGTAAAGGATTTTAGGTCGTTCCAAATTTCCTCCTCTATTTTTTGAAAATCTATCTTAACCTCCTTGACTACAGGAAGAGACAACGCTGATTCTCCCACAATAAACCCGCCTCCTTTAATTTTAATTAAAACAAAAACAAGAATGGCTATCAATGCCAAACCAGCAATTGCTATATAAATTTCTTTCTTCCTTTTTTCGTAAAATACTATAGCCATAAATTAATCATTAATCATTAATCAGTTATCAGTTATTAGTTATTAATACGAACTGATTCTTGCTCTAATTTTAATCAATGCTGATTGCCCTTCTGTTAATGGCACAGAAAAATTTGTTTGCTCCACCTCTATCAAGCGGGAACTCGTCTCAAGGGCAAATAAGAAATTTTTAAATGAAAAATAAGAACCAGACAATTCTGCGCTGAAAAAATGGCTCTTAACCCTCTCTTTTTCGTCGCCAGGAGAGGCCTTTTCCAAGCTAATATTGTCCAAACTAATGCCAGATGAGGCAGATGCGTTTTGCAGGAACTCAAGCAAAGAAGGCGCGTCAGAACCAATGGGGAGAGCGCTCTCAATTTTAGAAACTATATCCGACCGCTCATCCATTTCTTTTTTAGCGACCTTCAGTGATTGAATATATTTATTCTGATTTTCCAACTGCAATTCTTTCTGATTCAACTGACTCTGTATATCTCTAAAGCCCCTGTATTGAGGCCAAACTAAGAAAATGCCCAATGTCAGGGAAATCAATATGCTCACAGCGACAATGATAATAGCGTATTTCATTATAATTATTTCTTAGTTATGTCCTCGCTTTTATCTGGCAAGAACAATTCTATAACAAATTTTACTCCCCCCTCTACAGATAGAGAAACATTAGACAGCTTTACTTCTTTGATAAACGGGTCCTGTTGAAAGGCGAAAATCTGTTGGCCCAAACTTGTAAAATCCTCTGATATCCCCTGTAGATTTATTAGCCGAGTTTCAATATTAAGGGTCATTGAATCAAAATATACTTTCGGATGAATATATGTCTCAAGGAAGGCCAATATATCTGAAACCTTTTCTCTGTCCTTTAATAGAATAGCAACATCCTCAATTCTTTTCTGGAAACCCAAAACAATTTTCTGAAGCTCTGCCTGCTCTTCTGTTTGAGTTCTGCCCAGCTCATTTTTTACTTCTACTAAAGATGTCTCTGCTCTTTTGGCCTGAAAATCAAAGACGAAATAAAGGATAACCATCAGCGCTATTAAAAACAAAGAAGACCAGGGCAATATCTTTTTGACCAAGGACTTCTGGGGAGCAACTTTTCTTGGAATCACCTGCACCATAAGAAGAATATTAACTTTTACTTATTAAAACCGCGGAGAGCCATTCCTACTGCTATTGTAAATCCAGAACTGATTTTTTTCAATGGCTCCGAGAGAATGGGCGGGTATGAAATGTCTATAAACGGGTCAGCTAACTCTACCGGCAAATCAAGTTTTTTAGAAAAATAATCTGCTCCTCCTGCTAACATAGCTCCTCCTCCGGAAATAATGACCTTTCCTATCCTCTCTTTATCCTCTAAATATAATTCATCGGTGGTATTTTTAATCTTTTTAACAATTGCTTCTATTTGCGGTTTGATTATTTCCTTGATGCCTGGATTTTTATCAGTAAGTCCATACATCCTTTTAATTGTCTCTGCTTTTCTTTTGTCAATCTGCAGAGAATCAGAAAATGCTTTTGTAAAATCTTCACCAGCCACATCAAAGCTGTGGGAAACCTTTAAGATTCCTTGGGCAACAACATTAATTGTGGTGCTCCTTTCTCCGATATCAACAAGGCATATAATATTGCTCTTATCCTGATATTTAATCAATGCCCTGATAATGGCAAACACTTCTGCCTCCAAAGCAATCACCTTGAGCCCCACTGACAATGCTATGTTCTGATATTGGTTGATTATCTCTTTTGGTACAGCTACCAATAGAATCCGCAACGGCGTTCGACCCTCTTTAGAGGGACCGCCTTTAATAAGTTGCCAATCAAGAATTACTTCTGATAAGGGCAAAGGAATTCGGCGCGGCGCTTCATATTTTACTGCTTCAGGAATTTCTTCCGCAGACATTGACGGAAGGTCAAAGGTGGTAAAAAAGGTTGCGTAATCAGGAATAGAAAAAAATGCCTGCTTTGATTTTATTCCTGCTTCTTTCAACATAACCATAAGTGCCTTAGAGATATCATCCTCGGAAATAGAAAGCATGCCTTTTTCTCGGGTCTGAAAATCATCTGCGCCAAAATAGTCAGCGCCTAAAATAGCATAATTGGACAAAGTAATGCCCTTGCTTTTTTGCAACTCCACTATCTTGATAGACGAGGTGCCAACATCAATGCCTAAAAAGTTTTTAGAAAATAACGGCATTTAAAAAATGATATAATATTATTTTATTGCGATTATTGCGATTAATCTATTTTACCCTTATTTCTTTTTTTTTGCTATTATTTTTAAACACACAATGTGGAAAACCATAAAAGAAACTATTTTAGACGGCCTCTGGCCAAAGCGTTGCGTAAATTGCAATAAACCAGGGCAATGCCTCTGCGAGGATTGCTTTGCGTTAATTGATATTTTCAAGGATGCGTCCTATGAAAAATTCCAGTATCTTGACGGTCTGCATGCTGCCACTGCTTACAATGACAAAATGGTCAAATCAATAATCCATTTATGCAAATACAATCGCATCAAGGACTTGTCCAACCATTTATCTGATTTAATTATAGCTCACTTTAAATTATTGGACAATCAAACGCTCCTGTCGTATCAATTACTCTCTGTAAACCAATGCTGTGATAATTTAATTGTCTGTGGCGTGCCAATGCGCAGAAAAAAACTGAAAAACAGGGGCTTTAACCAATCCGAAGAAATCGCTAAATATTTTTCCGAAGAAATCGGCATCTCTTTCGTCCCAGGATTGCTTGTGAAAACAAAAACAACGCTTCCGCAAGCAGAGCTCACAAAAGAAGAACGGATAAAAAATATTCTTAATGCTTTTGAATTGAATCCGCTGTTTGGGCAGTTGATTAAAAATAAAGATGTATTATTGATAGATGATGTTTTCACCACTGGCGCAACAATGGAAGAATGCGCGAAAGTCCTAAAACAAAACCACGCCCAGCGGGTTTGGGGCGCGGTTGTCGCGCGAGGATAAAAACCAATGATTCGTGTGCTTGAGACGGACTTTGCCACGCAGTAACCGAGGCACATGGGTCATGGCCTATCTTCTATAAACGAGACAATACTGAAGATTTTAAAAATTATATCTTTTACACTAACCCTAAACAACTAACTCAACAAATGTCTTTATTTTTGAGATAAATTTTACCTATGTGGATAATACCCATTGACTTTAATTTTAAGTATAGTATATTGGATTCATACCTGCCCGAGGTTAATTCGGGAGAACTATCCACAAAGACCTGACTCAGTCAGGTCTTTGTCTTTTATTATTCGAGCTATATATTTTTTTATCTTTTGAGCATTGATAACTAAGTCAGCCGATTCCCTTAGCTTAGCAGTAATAAATCCACCTTTTATTATAATAACTTTCTTTCCTTCTTTTCTTAAAAAGTTGTTTAAATATGTAAAGTCCGCATCGCTCGAAAGAATGCAAAAAGTATCATAGTGCCGAAGCATTTTAATAGCATCAACAGAAATTTCTACATCAAAATTACATTTTCTAATTTCCGCATAATATCTCCCATCCTTATCTCTAAAAATATGCTTAATGTTATCTGCCCCCTCTAATTCAATATAATGCTTTATTCTCTGTAAATCTTTTATTACTACATTTCGTTTTCCGAATATTTTTCTGATTACATAAGTAAATTTTAGCGACCCTTGATTTTTAGAATCTTCTCCGTAATATATCCTTACCTTTTCGCTAAAAATATCTGTAAATGATTTTAACTTTTCAAGATCTATAGAAAGCTTCTCGCTGTTAGTAAGCAATTTATTATTCCAATCTTGATTATCATTTTCAAACCATCTATTTACATTAGAAAAATCTACAAAAGAAAAAATCTTTCCATAATCTTCAGGAATTTCTAACTCTTCACATATGACTTTATTTTTAAATTCCTGTAAATCCATATTGATATTTTGATTCTTCTGAAAATCCTTATTTCATTTTTTAAATTAATCGCTCGGGTCGCTCCGATAAGAAATTGCATCTGCGGAGGAGGTGGGATTCGAACCCACGAGTCCTTGCGGACGCCGGTTTTCAAAACCGGTGCACTAAACCACTATGCGACTCCTCCATTTAAAATTAGTATCTGGCGCTATTTATTCTAACTTAAATATTTGGCACATTCGCACTACTGTGCTCAGTGCCTCCTCATCTATATTCGTCTGCGGAGGAGGTGGGATTCGAACCCACAAGAGGCTTTTTAAACCCCTACGGGTTAGCAACCCGCTCTCGTAACCTTTTGAGTACTCCTCCCAAAATGCTTACTTTAGCTTATCTTATCTCATTTTGAATATCTCTTCAAGTGTTTAGGGTTATGAGAATTAATGATTCTGAAATATCTTTTCATATCTTCTTTGCTATCAAGAAAAACATCTGTATCCCGTGCCAATCTAGGATTTAATTTATTCCTCTTTAAATTGTTAAAAACAAATTCGAGAAGTGGCTTAGAATGATTTGTAAAAGAAAGTTTTTTATAGCTATAAGCCTTTCCATTCACTTTATAACGATGATCAAAAACACACCCATCGGTGTCTATGAGTCCACGAATACAGGCAATCACGTATCTCTTGTTTTCTTTTATCCATTTTGGAACATCTACTTGTTGTTTCACTTTGTCTCCTCTCACCAGTCCAAGCTTTCCAACCATAAAATTAACCAATTTAGTTCTTGAAATAATAAAATTAATTGTTGCTTGATCCTTCCTTAAATAGGTACCCACTGGCACATTAAATAATTTTTTTATTAAACTAACGATAAATCTACCATATTCCCTATCATCTTTACTATGGAGCGTTATAACAATTTGTCTTTCAGCAACAGAACCATCGCCTAAAATAATCCCGACAAACTCTGCCAAACTTTGAGACAATTTTGGCTTCTTAAAAGGAAGAGGGTGGCCAGCTATTAAATTATTTCTATATTGTCCCTCTCTCTCCCACCATTCATACCATTTCTTCTTCCGATATTCAGGATCTCCTCCAACTCTCCCATATTTTTTATAAACTGCCAGGCCACCAGCGGATGAGCCATCATCTGTATACCAATAATCATCCTTTAATTCAGCATTAGAAGGAAAGGGAATATTAGTTTTGCTACATAATTTACGCAGAGCCTTTAGGTCTATTGAAAACTTTGCTCTACGCCAATCTCTAATTGTTCTCTCGGAAAGAGAGCATGCTTTTGCTACATCTTTCACTGAGATACGAGACAAAATGGCTTGCATTAATTTTTTCTGTTTTTGCGGAGATAAAATAACTCTCATAATGATTAGCCTATTCGGCTATATCTCCATGTTAACATAATTTTTGTATTAAGTATACGGCAAAACATTGAAATTAAGAGCTTTCTATGCTAAATTATATATAATCAAGCCCCCGTAGTTCAATGGACAGAATGCGAACTTGCGGAGTTTGTGATAGAGGTTCGACTCCTCTCGGGGGCACAAAGAACTACGAGGCCCGGCCTCGTAATAACCTCGTAATAATATGCAATTATCCACTCCAGTAGGAGAGCTTCAGAAAATCGGACCTGTGTATATAAAAAAACTTGAAAAAATGGGGGTTAGGACTGTTCGTGACCTTCTTTTTTATTTCCCCCACCGCTACGAGGATTTTTCCAATCTCAAAAAAATATCCCAACTGAAAATAAACGAGACCGCCTGTATCAAGGGCGAGGTTTTAAAGATTGAAAACCAAACCACATTCAGAAAAAGATTTTCCCTTACAAAAGCAGTGATAAAGGATTCAAGCGGAACAATGCAAGCGACTTGGTTTAATCAACCATATTTAATTCAATCTATTAAGTCCGGAGATATTGTTTGTCTGGCAGGAAAAATCTCTATTGGCAAAGAAGGCGCTTATTTCTCCAATCCTGTTTACGAAAAAATATGGTCTGAAGCAAATGGCAAACAAAATGAATTCACTCATACTGGTAGGATAATCCCTGTTTATCCTGAAATCAGGGGCGTTTCTTCAAGGTGGTTAAGATTCATCATCAGGCCATTGCTAAAAGAGTTTTCCGAAAAAGTTCCAGAAACTTTGCCAGAGAATATTATAAAAGAAAACAATCTTTTAGCCATTAAAAAAGCTATCTCTGAAATACATTTCCCAAGCTCTGCTAAAATGGCGGAAAAAGCAAAGCACAGATTTGCTTTTGAAGAATTATTTTTACTGGAATTATTTGTATTAGGCAAGAAAGAGGAAATCTCCCGGCTCAAGACCGTTCCTATGCCTATTAAGGTAGAGATTATTCAGCGATTCGTAAAATCTCTTCCATTTAAGCTCACTGATTCACAGAAAAAAATTGCTTGGAGAATATTAAAAGATATGGAAAAGAACAGACCAATGACCCGCCTACTCCAAGGAGATGTCGGCTCTGGTAAAACAGTTGTAGCTACAATGGCAAGTTTAAATGTGATAAAGTCCGGGAATCAAGTTGCTTTTATGGCGCCCACAGAGATTCTTTCAAAACAACATTTTGAAACCATTGGCGCGTTGCTGCAAGATTGTAAAATAAATATCGGTTTGCTCACTTCAAAAACAGACAAATTTATTTCCAAAAAACTTAAACGCCAGGCAGTGGAAATTTCCAGAAAAAAACTTTTAGAGGATACATTAAAAGGAGATATAGATATTTTAATCGGCACCCATTCTTTAATTCAAGATAAGGTAAAATTTCTAAAATTAGGACTTGTGATTTTAGACGAACAACACCGATTCGGCGTGGAACAGCGTGCCAAGCTCCATCGCGCTGGGAAAACAATTATTCCACATCTTTTATCAATGACCGCCACTCCTATCCCCCGAACTTTGGCTCTGACAGTTTACGGTGATTTGGATTTATCTCTGATTGACCAAATGCCAAAAGGGCAAAGGAAAGTAAAAACCCTTTTAGTCCCCCAAAAAGATAGGAAAAAAATCTACAAATTAATTGAAGAAGAGATGGGCAGGGGCAGACAGGCGTTCGTGATTTGTCCTCGGATTGAGGAAAAAGAATTAGAAGAAGGAAAAGAAGATAAGTCGGGCTGGTCAGAAGTGAAAGCAGTCAAGGAAGAATATCAACGGCTATCTAAAGAAGTGTTCCCTCAATTTAAAATCGCAATGCTCCACGGCAAAATGCCGAACACAGATAAGAATAAAATAATGAAGGATTTCAGGAGGCAGAAAATAGATATTCTGGTTTCCACTTCTGTTATAGAGGTGGGAATAGATATCCCCAACGCAACAGTGATGGTTATTGAAGGAGCGGAAAGATTCGGCTTGTCGCAACTACATCAATTCAGAGGCAGGATAGGCAGACAAGGCGACCAAGCATATTGCCTGTTATTCTGTAATACCCGGTCTAAAAATGCCTATGCCCGACTCAAAGCGTTGGCAACCATAGACAATGGGCTTAAGTTGGCGGAAAAAGATTTGAAAATAAGGGGGCCTGGACAATTCCTTGGAACAAAACAATGGGGTCTGCCTGATATTGCGATGAATGCTTTGGATGATTTCTCTTTGGTAGAAAAAGCCAGGGAAACAGCGCAGGATATATTAACGCGCGACCCAGAACTAAAAAATCTCCCCTTCTTAAGACAGAGATTGGTTTTTTTCCGCAGAAATATTCACCTGGAATAAAGCGTAAAGCGTAAAGTGTAAAGCGCAAAATAACAGTGCAAAAATAAAAGTTTAAATTTTAAATTGTTGTTTTACGCTTTTTGTTTTACGCTTTGCACTTTCCTGTGCTTCGGGGTTGGCCAGAATCCCATATATTTCCCCAAAAGCAATCTTGTCTGCGCGTCTATGGCTGGAAAAGCAGTAAAAAATATCATTGTAAAGGGCACCAATATCCATTGCACACAGGCCCACAAAATATTTAATTTCTGTTTCTTGGTGTTTGGTTTTGGGGGCAAAAGATAAAAAGTGTAATACATAGACATAATCAAGCCAAGCATAGAAATTGTAAGAATTCTGCCGAGTATTTTTGGCAGATTGTATGAAAAAATCGTTTGGGTAAATTCCGAGCCACCAAGATAAATCGGAAGCCAGCCCAAGGCGAAAATAAGGATGGGGGCGCAAGCCCAATTCCAGTGCCCCTCTATAGCTTCAAATGCTAAGGCAATCTTTCTTTTGAGAGATATTTTTTTATTCTTTAAAAATCCGAAAATAAAATAAGGAATTTCTCCTGCGCCATAAGCCCACCTTCTTTGTTGTTTATACATATGAACAATAGTTCTGCGAAGCGTTTCTGCTGCATTGGCATCCATGGATATGGAACAATTCAACGGCTCTGCGCGATAATCGCCATCATAAAATAAAAGGCATTGCCAAAAAATCCGGGAATCATCTGAAACAACATCTGTTTGCTTAAAACCAACATCAACTAATGCCTTGAACGGCATTGAGTGCGATGAAAAAGTTATTAATTTTTCCGGTCTTTGCTGATTAATCAAATGCCAAAAGCTTGAAGAAAAAGAAAATACCCTTGATATTCCAGGGGCTTGCCAGACATTGTTTAAAAACAAAGGGATTGGTTGAAAACTGGTTCGCAATGGCTTTGGGGTAGTTAAATAGTGATGAGTAAGACAGCCGAAGTAATCGGCAGAAACAACTGTGTCTATGTCAAAAGATGAAAAAATGACTTTTTCAAAAGGAATATTGAGCACAGATATTAGCTCCTTTGCCTTCTTGGCTGCCCATGTTTCATTTGAGGACTTTGCTGCTATTTCCCCGGGTAAGTCCTTTGGGTGGACAGTAATAAAAAATTGATAAAAACTATTTTTAAATTCCTGACCTATCTTCTTGGACAATTCATTATTGAAATCATTTCCAGCCCTCTCTTCTTGGGCTAAAATAACAATCATTTTGTCTTTGGGATAATCAGTTCTTAAAAGCGATTTTATGGATTCTCTTACAACTTCATACGGCTCCTTATACATTGGCAGAACTATTAAATGGTATATTTCATTCCAGTGATGAATCGGCAGTCCGTTGGAGGGTGTACCAAGCTTGTTCAACTTGCCTAACCAGTCAATTTCTATGTTTTGCTTCATTTTTTGATAACTTACTCTTAGGTGAAACGAAAAATATATTGTCTTGGAAAGCCAATATATTACAAAAATGATAATAAAAATGGATATCAATATGGGCTTAAGATAAGACAACAGAATTGCGCCGAGAAGGGTTGTCCATGTTATTATGCCAGGCAGCATTTCTAAAAAGCGGTATAATAACCGCTCGCTTGTTTTTTTCAAATCAGACGCAAAAGCAATTCTTAGATAATATTTATCAGGCATAGAAATAATGTTGCGGCCCTACGGGGAGTCGAACCCCGGTCGTCAGGTTGAAAACCTGATGTCCTAACCACTAGACGATAGGGCCAGAATTAATTTTTAATTTCTAATTTTGAATTTTGAATGAAACTCGAATTTTGAATCAAATTTTTAATTTTCAAATCCCAAATAAATACCAAGCACTAATTTTCAAAATTTGGTTTGGAAATTAAGATTTGTAATTTCATTGAAAATTGTAAATTGAAAATTGGGACTTCCAAGCGTGGCTTTATAATAGACAAAAAGTTGTAAAAATTCAAGGGGTTTGATATTCTAAGTAAGCAATGAAAATTTTAGCAATAGAAACATCCTGCGATGATACTTGTATTGCTTTGGCAGAACCATCTGCCAAAGATTTTAAATTAATGTCTAATCTTATCTCATCGCAAAAGGAGATTCATAAAAAATGGGGAGGAGTGTATCCATCTTTTGCGCGGAGGGAACACCAAAAAAATCTTGTCCCGCTTTTAGAACAAGGTTTAAGGGCAACAAATATGCTTAAGTTAAAAGTTAAAAATGAAAAGTTAAAAATTACAGTTAAAAATCTAAAATTAAAAAATATATTAGAAAGAGAAAAATTCCTTTACGATAAAACAGAGAAGTTTTTGGGAAAATATCAGAAGCCGGAGATTGATTATATCGCAGTGACTGTAGGCCCTGGCCTTGACCCCTGTCTTTGGACTGGGGTTAATTTCGCCAAAGCGCTCGCCTATTGGTGGGGAGTACCAATAATTCCAGTGAATCATATTGAGGGACACCTACTCGCCAATTGGCTAACGCCAATTGGCGAAAGCGCAAAGCGCAAAACGCAAAACGTAAAACAGAAAACAGAAAATAAAATTAAATTGCCTGCGATTTGTTTGATAGTAAGCGGTGGGCATACGCAGATTATCTTAGTAAAAAAAATTGGGCAATATAAGATATTGGGAGAGACAAGAGATGATGCTGCTGGCGAAGCATTTGATAAAATAGCAAGAATCCTTGGTCTTGGCTACCCTGGCGGACCAGTCATTGCCCAACAAGCCAAGCAATCATCAATGATCAATGATAAATTATCAATAAAACTGCCGAGGCCAATGCTCAATACCAAGGATTATGATTTTAGTTTTTCTGGACTTAAAACATCAGTATTGTATGATTATATAAAAAGAAACAGTAAAATAAAAAAATCAAAAGAATATATCCGCCTGATTGCAAAAGAAGCCCAACAAGCAATTATCGATGTGTTAATCAAGAAAACCCTTAAAGCAGCGAGGGATTATAGAGTAAAAACAATTATGCTCGGCGGAGGCGTGGCAGCGAATAAAGAATTAAGAATACAATTTGAAAAAAAAGTTCAAGAATACAGTCCAGAAGCTAACCTAATTGTTTCAAGTGGCAAATACTGCACAGATAACGCGGCGATGATAGCAATGTCTGCGTATCTGCGAATCCCAAATAAAAAAGCGATAAATTGGAATAAAATCAAAGCAGAACCAAATCTCCGCATCGCTGATTAATCATCAATGACCAATGATAAGTGATTAGCGATAAATGATTAATCATTATTGATTAAATTATGTTTCAATACCCTATTTTCATAATTCTCGGGCTTGTGCCAAGTATTATCTGGTTGCTTTTTTATCTTAGAAAAGACAAGAGGCCTGAACCAAATGAAATGGTGATAAAGATATTTATTTACGGAATGGCAATTACTCTACCTGTTGCCTTGATAGAGTGGGGCTTTGTAGGCGTACTCAAAAACTTTAACCTTCCTTCCGGCGTAATGCTTGCCATTTATTTTCTTTTAGGCGTTGCTTTGGTTGAGGAAGTGGCAAAATATCTGATAATAAAATTTAGGATATTAAGAGACCCTGCGTTTGACGAACCAATAGACGCAATGATTTATATGATAATAGCTGGACTGGGATTTGCTGCTTTAGAAAACATCTTGGTCCTGTTTGTCCTAAAACAACCCGAGCTTTTGGAAAAAACAATTCTCACTCTAAGCGGAAGATTTATTGGCGCAACATTTCTGCATGCCCTTTGCTCGGCAAACATCGGATTCTTTTTAGCCCTATCTCTTATTAAAAAGAAAAGAAATACCTTGCTTTTTATTACAGGACTGACAGCTTCTATCATCTTGCATGGGGTGTATAATCTTGCTATAACGATAGAAGGATGGTCTAAGGCAGTGATTATAATATCAATGCTCTTCGGCTTATTCCTCGTTGTTTTATACGAATTCAAAAAGGTTAACAAATTAAAAATTTACGGTATGCGCAAACCGCTTTAATAAAATTATGTTTAAAAAATCAAAATCAGAACAACCGGAAAAAGAAGAAAAACAACCACAGGAACAGTGGCTATCCCAAAACAACGAGGGCGAGTTGGCAATAGATGCTTATGAAACCGACAAGGAAATCGTCATCCAGTCAACAATTGCAGGCATCAGCGCCAGCGATTTGGACATCTCTGCTGAAGAGGATATGCTGATTATCAAGGGCTCCCGCCAGAAGCCAGAAAGCGATGGAATAAAAAATTACTTTCAGCAGGAGTGTTATTGGGGACCATTTTCCAAAAAAATCATCTTGCCTGAAAAAGCGAAAATCGCTTCAGCTAAGGCAGAGGTAAAAAATGGAGTACTCACTCTAAAAATCCCAAAAGCCCAAACAATTTCCAAGAAAAAAATCACTATAAAGGATAAATAAATGACAAAGACGGACTGGCTTCTGATTGTTCTAATTTCTCTATCCTTCCTCACCCATTTTATGTTCCTAAACTACCCTTCAGAGGTAGTTTTTGATGAATATCATTATGGCAAATTCGCTTCTGCCTATTTGACGAGAGACCCCTCTTTCTCTGGGCATCCTCCATTGGGAGAAATGATGCTCGCTGGGGCTGGTTGGATTTTTAATATAGAACCAAACTGCACATTTGAAGAAGTGGGGCATCCTTGCTCTCCTTATATTTTTTTCGCATTAAGATTTTTACCAGCGCTATTCGGAGTATTGTCTCTAATGGTGTTTTACGCTTTTATAAAAATACTGACCAAATCAAAAGAAATCGCTCTGATCGGAGGATTTTTATTTGTTTGCGAAAATGCTATTCTCGTTCAGTCGCGGCTTATTCTTATTGATATTTTTCTCATATTCTTCGGCATCCTCGGCCTCTTTCTGCTTTTGAAAGCCATGGATGAAAAACGCATCAAAATAAAATGGCTTTTTATTATTTTATCAGGATTAAGTTTGGGTGCTTGCCTATCAGTCAAATGGACAGGACTCGGCATAATTGCTACAGCCATTCTTCTTGTAATGATGAAATTATCAGAATCAAAGGCTCGTTTGAGAGAATGGTCAAAAACTGGAATTGTTTTAGGAATTTGTGTTATATTCGTTTATTGTTTGTCATTTTGGGTCCAATTCCATATTACTCCGAACAATAATAAGGTGGATAATTTTTGGAATCAATATGGAGAAAGATTTTCTCCAATACAATTTAGAGGGGACGATTTTGAACAGCTTTCTTTCCCAGGGAAATTGGCAAGAATGAATTATATAATGTTTCAAAGCCAAGAAAGTGGTGATTTTTCACACCCAAGCAGTAGTCGTTTTTACGAATGGCCTTTTATGGAAACGACGATAACATACTGGCTCGAGCCAACAGCAACCACAACAGCAGACAAGCCCAATGTTGCTGCCATTGGATTGGTTGGAAACTATGTCATCTGGATACTATCAAGTATCGGAATGATAATGTTGGTATTCAGCTTATTGTCAAAAAAAATAAGAGATGAGTTTGCCATATCTCCATTTTTAATATTCTTTATTTTATTCGGATATCTGTTTAATTTATTGCCGTTCATCCTAATTTCTCGCTCAACTTTCCTTTATCACTATTTCCCCTCATATGTTCTCACAATTGTTAATTTGGGAATCATTTTGGATTGGATAAGAAAACACAATAAAAAATTGTTTTGGATAATGATTCTTATTATCATAGGTGGGTTTATCGCCTCAGCTCCCACCACTTACGGATTTCAACGATATTTCAATATATTTTAAACGCACTTCTACGGTCTAACTAAAAATCCGCTTAAGCGGATTTTTAGTTCATTTATCAACTTTTTTAATGCTAAATTTTATTGAATTATAATCTTATTAATTGAATTTATAATATAATCTACTTCTTCATCTTTCAGGCCAGAATAAAGCGGAATTGTAATGGTGCTATTCCCAATTTTTTCTGCAACAGGAAAGTCTCCGGGCTTATACCCATATTTCTCCCTATAATATTTCATCAAATGAATTGGCCTAAAATTCACCGCAACCCCTATTCCAACATCTTGAAGCTGGTGCATATACTCGTCTCTCTTTTGTGGATTAACCCATATGGTATAAATATGGCGAGCATGCTTGCTATTTGGCAAAACATTAGGAATTGATATAAATAGATTATTACTAAACCCATCATCATATCTTTTTGCTATATTCTCTTTAGCTGACAATAATTCTTCTATTCTGTCTATTTGATGAATCAGTAGGGCTGCGTCTATATTGGTCATATTTGCCTTAAAGCCCAAAAAATCCATATCATAATGTTCATATCTTTTTGTATATCTATCGGCAGCTGACTTGCTTATGCCGTGTAATCTCGCTTTTTTAATCCAATCATGCGCATCTTGATTATTACATGTTATCGCGCCACCTTCGCCACAGGTTATATTCTTTGTAGCATAGAAACTATAACAAGCGATGTCACCCAATTGCCCGGGCCTAACATCATCTCTGCTCCCCTCTATACAATGAGCAGAATCCTCAATTATTTTAAGATTATTCTTAATTGCAATCTCTTTTAAGCGCTTCATGTCGCACATCTGCCCATAGAGATGAACAGGAATTACTGCTTTTGTATTGGGAGCAATGACTGCCTCAATCTTATCAATATCAATATTCCCTGTTGTCTTCTCCGCGTCTACAAACACTGGCTTGGCATTGCAATACTCTATGCTATTGGCGGTGGACACAAAAGACATTGGGGTCGTGATCACTTCGTCTCCATCTTTAATGCCTAAATATTTTAATCCCAAAAAAAGTCCCTCTGTACAAGAGGTAATGCCCAGGGCATGCTGGTTCTCAGTATATTTTGCGAATTTATTCTCAAACTCCACAACAGAATCTCCTGTGGTTAAAAACAAAGATTCTAAAATCTTTTGAACTTCTTTTTTGTCGTCATCATTAAGATTGTGTCTATAAAATTCAATTTTCATAAAATTATATTTATGATTTATATTGTAATTTAAAATATTCTTCCCCGAAGCTTTACGTCTGATAAAACTCTATCAGTATCTATTAGATGCTTATAATATCTCACGGTATTGGTCCTAGTGTCATTGCCATCGATTATTTTTCTCTCTAATGCCTCTACTATTTCTTTTATCCCATCCTCCACGGTGAACCGTGGCTCAAAATTCAGAATTTGTCTAATTTTATTGAACAAAACATTATAGTCCCTTTTGTCTGTGTCGCTTGGAATAGATTCGATTTTAGTATTTGGCAAAACATTCCTCACCAAATTAGCGACTTGAATTATTTTATAATTCTGATTGTTTGAGCCGACATTAAATGTTTGTTTATTTATCTTGGAGAGGTTGTCTTCTTCAATGACTCTCTCAAAAGCATTAATCGCGTCTTTCAAGTGCATCAGCGGCCTCCACTGTTCACCACCGCCCAAAACAAAAATCTTACCATCTCTCCATGCGTTAAGCGTCATCAAATTAACCACTAAATCGAACCTCATTCTGTGCTCTGATAATCCGTAAAGTGTTGAATTCCTTAATGAAGTAACGCAAAAATTATCATCTGATAGAGATAATATTTCTTCCTCTGCTTTGGCTTTCAAAATAGCATAAAGAGAAACCGGCCTCAATTTTGATTCCTCTGTTAATTGAGTATCGTCTCCTTGGCCATAGACGCTACAAGAAGAAGAAAAAATGTATTTTTTTACGCCCACATTCTTTGCTTTTTTCGCCAATTCTACTGCCCCTATATAATTTATATCCTCGCTAGCTGCAGGCGCTAAATCAACGCTTGGGTCATTGGAAAGCCCAGCTAAATTTATAATAACATCTACTCCTCTTAAAAAATCTTCTCCTATCCACCTTATGTCTTCTTGAATGACTTCGATGTTTTTATTTTCAATATCTCCGAATTTATAACCAAAAAAATGCCTATCTAATGCCTTAATCTTATATCCCTTAGATAAAAAATCTTTCACCATTTCGCTACCTAAGTATCCGCCAGACCCTGCTATTAAAATTGTTTTTTTCATAATGATTTATTTAAATGTTTATGGAATACCAGCTCTAAAATTTGAATCAAAAATCCATTTTTTTGATAAAACCTACTCGCTCCTATATTTTCTCCCTCTGTAATAACCCATAGCTCTTTTTTGTTCTCTTGGCAATATTGCTTACATTTATCAATAAGCAAATCTCCTAGCCCCTTTCCTTGAAGGCCAGCGCCTATTCCTATAAGGTCCACCCAAACCTTATCGTCTTTTTCTTTAAGCGTGACAAATCCTATCACTACTTCTTTATAAAAAAGAAAAAATATTTTTTTAGCATATCCTGAAAAACTATTAACAAGCCATTGATTATATATTTTAAAACACGACTCTTCTCCCAATTTAATATCCTTGCAATATCTGCTAGTGCGAGCAATTATTTTAAGAATTTCTTGGACAGAATCATTATCCGGCGTTAACCGACAATCCACTTTCTCCTTAATGCTTAAATCTGGGTCATTATTGGGCTTTTTGGAAGTCAAATCTGGACATTTATATATTGTTCTAACGCTTATTAGTCCAAACTCTTGTTCTTCTAAAAAATTAATGTTCTGTTGATAAAAATGAGTAAAGGCAAAAACTATATCAGGATTATTCCCTGCAACAAATTCTTTGTATTTGTCTTGAAACCTCTTACTAATGGGTTCGTCAAGAATTAGCTTGGCAACGGTCTTGCCCAATACTTCAGAATCAAATTTTTCTACAAAAAACTCCATGTTAAATTAATTTATCCTTAATTATATACAACGGCCTTCTTCTTGCTTCTGCATAAGTTCTGACAATATATTCTCCTATAATCCCAATGGCTATAATTTGAATTCCTCCGACAAAAAATATCAATAAAATAGCATAAGTCAATCCTGCGATAATAGAACAATAAATAAATTTTTTAATAAGAATATAAATTGCTAAAAAAAGCGAAAAAAGAATAAATAATAATCCAATCCTAGTTATTATTTTAATGGGAATGGTGGAAAAAGAAAAAATAGCATTAAGGGCTAACTTAAATTGCCTATTAATATCATATTTACCCTTGCCTTTAAATCTCTCCCCGTGTTCTACTTCTTGCGCTATGTGCTTAAACCCAACCCAACCGATCAGGCCTATAATATACCTGTTGGATTCTCTTAATTCTTTGATTTTTTCTACCACTTCTTTGGTCATAATCCTAAAAATGGAACTATTAATTTCAATATCTTCATCGATTAATTTTTTGATTAAAAAATTGAATAATTTCGAGGTGACTTTTTTAAAATAGCCAAATTTTTTGTTTTTTCTTTGAGCATAAACCACATCATATCCTTGCTGCAACTTATTCCATAGCTTGATTATCTCTTCTGGTTGGTCCTGCAAGTCCCCATCCATCATCACTACGAAATCTCCAACAGCAATATCCAGCCCAGCTGTGATGGCTATATGATGACCAAAATTTCTACTAAATTTAATTGCCTTGACCTTGGTATTTTGATTATGTAATCCTTCTATTAAATCAAAAGAATTATCATTGCTCCCGTCATCCACAAATATTATTTCATAATCAAAATCACGGAAATCGCTTTCTATTGCTTTTTTTAACCTGCGATAAAGCTCTGGAATATTTCCGCTTTCATTATAAATAGGAATTATAAAGGATATTTTCATTAATTTTATAAAATTAATGCCGAGGGTGGGAGTTGAACCCACAAACCTTACGGCGCTAGCTCCTAAAGCTAGTGTGTTTGCCAATTTCACCACCTCGGCTTAGCTTTTATAACAAATCGCATCTCTTCTTAAATTATCCTTTTTCTTGAAAAAAATCAATCTCCTCTTTACAAAGGAGATTGATTTTTATAATTTAGAGATAAAAACTCTCTTATTATGTTGTTGAGGCTCCCCAAAGCATAGTCAACACTATACCAACTAATCCTCTGGCTAAAACAGCAACAGCTAATCCGATTAAGGCATAAATAAGGAAATTTTTTGCTTTTCCTACTTGTTCTGGGCTACCCCCTGCTGTTACAAACATATAAGCAGAAATCATAAGCATTAGAACTACTACGACTATCATGAAACCAAATACATATCTAATTATCACTGCAAGTAATGCATTTGGGTCTATATTCGGCGGGTCTGTTGGGCTTGGCGTGAGTCCTACAGAAGGAGGAGTTGGTGCTGCTAAAGCCAAATATGGCGCAAAGCATAGTCCTCCAATCACAACCAAACTCATTATCCCCAATATTTTCTTGTTCATTGTTTTTTATTGATTATTTTTTTTCAATTAACCGACCTTTGAAGTTTTGTTTTATTATACTATTTTAATCCTTAAGCGTAAAAAAGCAAGTATTTTGTCCACAGGAAGCTAAATCACAACATTAATATCTAAAATTCTTACAATCAGCATCGCAATCGCCCTTGCTAATATAATAAGGGCATAACCAACAATAGTAAAAATAACAATCTTTTTTCCTTTCATAACCCGCGTTGGGCTTCCAGCTGCTGTCATGATAGTAAGCCCACCCATGATTACGAACAAGACCGCTAAACCACTAAAATATATAAAAATTCTGTCAGTAAGTTGCCTTATGAGCTCTGCGATTCCGGTAGCCACCAATGGATTGATATCGTTTCCATGCGGAGTTGGCGTAGGCGTTTCTGTAACATAAATGGTTTCTGCTGTTCCACTTGAACCTACGGCAGAAGATCCGAAAGAAGAATATGAGGTCTTTGGGATGACCGCAAAAGTGCCGGTTCTACTGTAGGTATGGCTAAAATTATAGCTGCATCTTACTGTTTTTAACGATGTATCGTTACTATCGTTCACACATACACAAGGACCTCCCTCCAATTGCTCGTCCGGGGCAGTTGCCGAAGGTGGAGGCGCCTCGCCAAAATTTATTATTGGTTTAAAAAATACCGCGCCGCCAACCGCACCACTATAACAACTTGCTTCTATAATAAGCGTACCGTTAACAGTATCTCCTGTTTGTATATTAGTGGGACCAATTTCAGAAATAAACGCAACCGCAAAGCCCGGCGGATTGGCTGCGCATACTTGCTGGCTCAATCCCAAAAACAAACCGCAAATGATTAACATTATAAAAAGTAAACAATTTTTTTTCATAAGCAATTTCTAAAATTTATATTTAACTTTTATTAAATACTCTCATCAAGGAGTGACTATTAACAGAACAAGCGCTACCAGCCCCCTACTGATTACCGCAACAGTCAATCCGATTAAGGCGTATATCAACCACCTCTTTGCTTTTGTTGTTTGTTCCGGATTTCCTCCGCCAGTGATGAATAAAAAGGCCGCAATAATAAGCATTAAAACGCTTATTACTATTAAAAATCCAAAGGCATAAACTATTATATTATACAGAGCTGTTCCAGCATCCACTCCCTGTGGCAGTATTTGCCCCACCAAGGCGATTATTCCTCTTGACACAGTTACAATGGCAACACCAGACAAAGCATAAACAACGGTCTTTCTGCCTGTGGAAAATCTTTCTGGGTCGCCGGAGGAAACAATCATCATATAGCCACCTATTATTACCATTAAAACACCGATAACTAACGCAAACCCGAATACCCAGCCCAAGACCCTTATAAGCATTTCGTCAAAATCTATATTCCCCGGAGTTAATGGATTGGTAATAGTGATTTGCGCTTGCGCTTGGCCAACGATAATAAATAAGGAAAGAATCACCAAAATCAAAGGAAAAATTAATGTTGTTTTTTTCATAATTTTATAAAAAAGTTACATCAGGCGCGAAAAAGTCAGCCATTGCCTTTATTATCAATATTATACCAAGAATTACAGCAGTGTATAGAATAATTTTCTTGCCCAAGATTATTTTGCCCCCATCCAGGCCAGCAAAAATTATCATAAACCCTCCAGCGATTATCAGTAGAGGTCCTAAAATTATTGCTATCCAAAAAATCGCGCCAACAATATCTCTAAATAATTCTCCAAAAGTATTTGCTTGAAGTGGATTCAAATCATTATTAACAGGTGGCGGAGATGGGTGTTCTATTTTGCAACTCTGGCTACATCCATCTCCGGAAACAGTATTTCCATCATCACATTCTTCGCCTGGTGGCTCCAGTGTGTTATTCCCACAGACAAAAGGACCATTCACGACAGCGGTTGCGCGACCAGTTCTGCATAGTGTAATATTTTGTTTATCACAAACATTCACTTTAACAGCATAGCTTCCTATAGTACCATACGGATGCGGAAAATTTAGAGTACACTGACCAAGTATTGAATCAATAAAGCAAACCCTTGTTCTAATGCCCGACCCATCTCCGAAGTCCACCTTTATCTTCCAGGCATATGCCAAAGGATATGCTTTGACTGTGACTTGAATCTGACTTGAATCGCCTAAAAATACCGTGTCTGCTGATACAATTACATCGTCAGGCGGAAAAGGGTTTCCAGCATATACCCTTGTTGTAGAAAATAATATAAAAATAGAAAAAACCGCTACGAAAAATAGTATTATTAAATTACTTTTGGTTTTCATATTTTTCTATTGTTTCCCTATAATCATTTCCACTAAAGCGATTATGCCTCGAGAGACAGCAGATACGGCAAATCCTATTAATGCCCAGATAACTATCTTCTTGCCTTTATCAAATCTTAAAGGAATCCCGCCAGAAGTTACCATTACATAACCACCAATTATGATAATCAGGACTGCCAAAGCCATTAACATACCAAAAATGGTTTCTATGGTTTGTTGCAAAAGTTCTGGCACATCGCTCCAAGTTAAGGGATTGTCATACTGGGTTGGAACAGGAGGACAATCGCTGTCATTAGCAATAGTGCATCCCGGGGCGCAACAACCGTTCCCTCCAAGGCATCCGCAATCAGAATCTTGGCTGACATTGCAATTTGGCTGACAAATTTGGTCGCACTGAATAGGAGAACACGGCCGTGGAGGAGGACAATCACTATCAGTGGTAAAATCGCATCCAGGTGCGCAGCACCCATTTCCGCCGACACAAGCGCAATCATAGTCTTGGCTTACATCGCAATTTTGCGGACAATAGTTATTACACCCATCAGGTTCACAGGGCCGTGGTGTGCCACCTACCTCTATAAGAATATCTACCCCAGCTTCATAGCTTGCTGAATTTATGCAATAAAAAGTAATAAATTTTTCTCCGCTCGTCCCGTAACTATGGCTGAAAGAATAAGAACAACTTCCGGAACCGCGGGGGTCAGTAGGATCAGTAGAATCAGACCAAGTACAATTGGGATTTGAGAGACAATCGCTTGCCTCCCAACAATCCAATGATATCTCTATTCCATCATCAAAATTGATCACACACTGAGTTGTATTTATATTAACCCCTGCTGTTATAGTAATCGCAGCTCCCACAGCCGGATATGAATAAGAAGAATTTAAATTAACTGTGACAAAACCGCCGGTAGATGTCGCAGAGAAGACAGATTGACAAACTATAAAAACCCCTAAAAAAATCAGTGTGAAAAAAATAATCTTTTTTTTCATTTTGCCTTGCCGAGAGATTACATTTTTACGAAAATTGCTCCCCAGTGGTAGGTGCCGGTCTCTAACTCTTTTACCAGCTTAATGTCCATAAACTTAACTATTTTGTGCGCTTGTTCAAGAGAAACTCTATTTTCTTCAGGCCCGAAAGGAGAGTCCGGATTCCAATCAATTATCACTAAATTGCCATTTCGTTTGAGCACTCGCTTGGCTTCTTTCAAAAATGCGTCTTTGTCTTCTATTTGAAACAATGCATTTGCTATCAGCACCAAATCCATTGATTCATCTTTAAGCGTAGAGCCCTTGGGTTCCTCTAAGTCGCATTGTATTGTTTTAATATTCGATAAGCCCACACCTTTAGCTCTTCCAATTAAAGCGGAAAGCGGTTCTTCTTGGATGTCCAAAGCATAAACCATCCCTTTCGGCACTCGCCTTGCTAAAGCAATTGCAAAACCGCCCGGACCGCAGCCAAACTCTGCTGTTTGCCAATCCTGACTTAAAGGGATCTGCTCTATTATTTTTTCCGGTTCCAAAAAACTAACCATATTCAAAAATTAAATATTACAACTTTATTAATGAAACTACGCTATCGCCCTCATCCAAGCGCATTATTCTTACTCCTTGGGTTGCCCTGCCGAGCGCGGATATTCCTTTGGCAGTAGTTCTCAAAACCTGACCATTTCTTGAAATGAATATCAACTCTTCGTCGCCCTTTACAATCTCTGCCTTAACCAAATCGCCTGTTTTGGCTGTGAGCTTGGCTGTCATTATTCCTGTGCCTCCTCTGCTTTGCTGACGATACGAGGAAACCCCGCTTCTCTTGCCATATCCCTTGCTAGTGATTATTAAAATATAGTCCTTAACTTGGTCTTTCTCAATAGCCTCCATTCCAATTACTTCATCTCCTTTTTTGAGATTCATTCCCTTATTACCTGCCGCGCTTCTCTGCATCGGTCTTATCTGTTCTTCTTTGAATCTGATTGATTGGGCCTGTTTGCTCACAAGTATTGTTTCACTTTTTCCGCTCGTCTTTTTTACAGACCTTAATGAGTCGCCTTTTTTGAGCCGAATCGCTATCAAACCAGAACTCCTTAAATTGCGAAACTCTTCAAGCGCTGTTCTTTTGATTATACCATTCTTGGTTGCCATGACTAAATACTTCATTTGTTCGCTGTCATCTTTTTTACCAAGAGGCAAAATTGCTAAAACCTTGTCTTCTTGGCTGATTTCTAAGAAATTAACTAATGCCCTGCCTTTTGAAATCCTTGTTGCAGAAGGAATCTCATAAGCAGGCATTGCAAAAACCTTACCGGAATCAGTAAAGACCAATATCTTATCAAGAGTATTTGCTAAAAAGAAATGTTCCACAAAATCATCATCCTGCGCCTTGATGCCCATAATGCCTTTCCCGCCCCTCTTTTGAATCTTATAGGAAGACGGGCTCACTCTCTTGATATATCCCTTATTGGTAAGAGTAATCAAAACCTCTTCTTCTGGCACTAAATCCTCTTCTGATATTTCTTCCGCTTTTTTCACATATACTTTAGTTCTCCGTGGTTCAGGATAGGTCTCTTTCAATTCTTTGAGTTCTTTTTTCACAACTGCCTTTACTTTTGCAGGGCTCTTAACAATTCCAGATAGTTCTTCAATCTTTGCTTTTATCTCTTTAAGCTCATCTTCTATTTTCTGTATTTCAAGACGAGCTAAAGCAGAAAGCTTTGTCTCTAAAATTGCCTCTGCTTGAATGTCCGTGAGTTGAAATTTTTTCTTTAAGTTGCTCTTGGCATCATCCCTGTTTTTGGATTTCTTAATGGTTTCAATGACTTGGTCTATTTTTGCCAAGCATTTTGCCAAACCCAAAAGAATATGCTCCCTTTCTTTGGCTTTTGTTAAATCAAATTTAGTTCTCCGCAACACAACTTCCTGACGATGCTTTAAAAAATATCCAAGCATTTCTGATAAAGACAAAACTTTTGGCTGAATCCCATCAACAAGAGCTATCATGTTGAGATGGAATTTTTTCTGTAAATCAGTGGACTTATAGAGACAATTCAGCGCCTTTTGCGGAAACGCTTCTTTTTTTAATTCTATGACAATCCTGATACCATCTCTGTCTGATTCGTCCCTAGCATCCTTTACTCCTTTAATTTTCTTTTCCTGAATCAACTTGGCTATCTGTCCCACCAATGTTGCTTTATTAACTTGATAAGGTATTTCATTGATAACAATCTTCCACCCACCGTTCTTTTCCTCAACTATATCTGCCTTACCCTGAACCAAAACAGGTCCTTTGCCTTGGGCATAAGCAGAAATTATTTCTTTTTGGTTAAAGATAATGCCACCTGTCGGGAAATCAGGTCCTTTTATAAACTGAAATAATTCCTCGGTTGTGGCTTCGGGATTATCAATCAAATGTATGGCTGCATCGCATGTTTCCACAAGATTGTGTGGCGGAATGCTTGTCGCCATACCAACCGCAATTCCCAATGAGCCGTTTAATAGAAGCTGGGGAAGCGGAGACGGCAAAACGGTCGGTTCTTTCCTTGTTGAGTCATAGTTGTCTATGAAATCAACAGTATCTCTATTTATATCCCTTAACATCTCCTGCCCCGCCCTTGAAAGCCGACACTCTGTATATCTTTGAGCGGCTGGAGGATCCGCATCAATTGATCCAAAATTGCCCTGGCCTTTTACCAGCATATATCTCAAAGAAAAATCCTGCGCCATTCTTACCAAAGAATCATAAACCGCAGCGTCGCTGTGTGGATGATATCTGCCAAGAACTGCTCCAACTACTGTTGCTGATTTCCTAAATCTGGCGTTGTAATAAAGACCCTCTTCTCCCATTGCGTAAAGAATTCTCCTGTGCACTGGTTTCAACCCATCCCTCACATCGGGCAATGCTCGAGAAACAATTACTGACATTGCGTAATCAATATAGCTCTCCTTCATTTCTTCGCAGATTTCTCTGGGTTTTACATATCCTATATTCTCTAACCCGTTTTCATTGTCTCCATTGTCTGTCTTCTTGGCCTTGTTATTTTCTTCTGGCTCTGGCTCTGGTTTTGATTTTGATTTTGGCATAGTTGTAAAAATTATTCGTTTAAATCAGGAATTTCAAAAGAAGGGATATTGAGCTGTTGCCCAAAATTCTGAAAATCAAATGATTTAAATCTGAAGGCAATTACTGCTAAAAACACGATTAAAAAAATCAATCCTATGATTGCCACAGACACCCATAAGACCATTTTTCTTTTTTCCAAAGATAATGATTGAATTTTTTGTAAAAATTTCATTTTCTACGGCTTCAAAACAACTATTTTCATTTCCGCTGGCAATCCTTGCTTTTTTATTTTCAATGACGACTGCGGCTCGATGCTTTCTTGCCCCATTGCTTTGAGGAAGTTATCAATGTCTTTCAAATTCACTTTCAGACCCGGTATCTTGTAATGCATTGGTATTACTATTTTTGGCTCAATCTGATTAATAACTTTAGAAGCAATTGTTCCGTCAATTGTGTAAGTGCCTCCTATGGGAATCATTAATATATCAATATCTCCTATGGCCTCAACTTGTTCGGAAGAAAGTTCGCCTTGATTTAAGTCGCTTAAATGACATAACTTAATACCCTCTGCTTCAATCGTATAAATGGTGATGCCCCCCAAATTTTCTTTATCCATGCTCCCATGCGACGCAGGAATGCCTTGTATAAATATTCCTCCTACCTCATATTCTCCTGGGCCTTCTATTAAAAACAAAGGGCCTTTTATTGCTTTAACATTATTGTGGTCAGTATGCTGATGGGTGATTAATAAAACATCTGCCGCGATAGACGGCATTTTTAATCCGGTCTGCTCCGGCGAAAACGGGTCTATAACAATCGTTTTCTTTTCGTTTTGATTCAAGGGCACCCTTATTTCAAAACACGATTGACCATGCCAAAGTATATCCATAATAAACAAAAACGCTTAATTATTTTTAAATCTTTTATGATTATAACATTTAGTAAAGACAAACTCAACCTTCCTATTGATATGAACAGGCTTTTATGCTACCCTTTATTTTACTATGACTAAAATAATTGAAAAAACAATTCAGCCAAAAGATGAATTGCAAAATATTGCCACTCCTCCGAAAAAGGGGCAGACAATAGAGGGCAAGATTATCGGAGCCGGACATTTTGCTGTTTATGTTGATTTGGGCCCTGTTGGCGTGGGCGTAATTTATGGAAAAGAATATTACGCAGCCAAAGATATAATAAAACGACTACAGCCCGAGGCGCTAATAAAGGCAAAGATTGTGGAAGTAGATAACGAAGATGGTTATTTGGAGCTATCGCTTACCGACGCCCAAAAAGAGGTGAGCTGGGAAACTCTGAAAGAAACCGAGAAAGCATCCCAGACAGTTATGGTTGATATCGCGGGAGCAAATAAAGGCGGACTTCTGGCTGAAATGGAAGGGATAAAGGGATTCCTCCCTCTCTCACAGCTCTCAATTAAAAATTATCCACGGGTTAAGGACGGGGACTCAAATGAAATACTGAAACATCTGCAAAAATTAGTGGGCCAGCAATTAGAGGTGAAAATTATTGATGTTTCTCCGCAGGAAAACAAACTCATCTTTTCTGAAAAAGCGGTTACCTCAAAGGCAATAAACGAACTTTTAGAACAATACAAGGTCAACGATATAGTGGAAGGAAAAATTACCGGACTTGCCGATTTCGGCGCATTTATAAAATTTCCATTGCTAAAAGAGAGCGGGGCGGAAGAACTAAAGCTGGAAAAAATTCAAGCTGAAGGACTTATTCACATATCTGAGCTTGATTGGCAATTGATAGACAATGTCTCTGATGTGGTTAAGGTTGGAGATATAATTAAGGCAAAAATTACTGAAATATCCCAAGACGGAAGGGTCTCGCTATCCCTAAAAGCATTAAAAGAAGACCCTTGGAAAGATATAGATAAAAAATACAAGAAAAATGATATTATAGAAGGAGAAGTGGTAAAAATAAATCAATTAGGAGCATTTATTGAAATTGAACCAAAAATCAGGGGATTGATCCATCTCTCGGAATTCAACAACCAAGATAAGGAAAAAGAATCTCTACAAAAGGGCAAAAAATATAAGTTTGAAATCATCGCCCTTGATATAGACACTCATCGTATGGGCTTACGCCTGAAAAACGGTTAGAATAGACATAGTCCTGTATTTATAAACAAAAAAATAATGAAAAAAGCAACGCAAAACTTAGCGAAGAACTTTTTTGTTATTGTACTGATTTTTTTAGGCATATCAGTGGTTTTTGCCATTCTTTCTCCAACCCCTGATGTTGAAAAAGAAATTTCCATAAGCCAACTTAGCCAAGAAATAGCTCAAGAAAAAGTTAAAGAAATTGTGGTTGTTGGAAATGATATTCTCGTCACATATAACGACAACAGTCAGGGGCAAAGCAGAAAAGAAACTGAATTAGCTCTTTCAGAATCTCTGGCTAATTACGGTGTTGAAAAAGAAAAATTGGAAAAGGTCAATATGGTTGTTCAGGAGCCCAAGGCGGGCTGGGGACAAATTGGCTCAATAATGTTATTCGCCGTTCCTTTATTAATCTTCGGCTTATTCTTTTGGTCGTTTGCGAAACAGGCAAAAATGGGAGCAATGCAAACATTTAATTTTTCCAAGGCAAGAGCTCGTGTTTTTGGCGCAGAGGGTCATCCAAAACAAAAGATAAACTTTGAGGATGTGGCTGGACTAAAAGAAGCAAAAGAAGAATTGAAAGAAATTGTTGAATTTTTAAAGACCCCTAAAAAATTCCTGGATATGGGTGCAAAAATTCCAAGAGGCGTTTTGCTATTAGGCCCACCGGGATGCGGCAAAACACTATTGGCAAGAGCAACCGCAGGCGAGAGCAATGTTCCGTTTTTTTCTGTGGCTGGTTCCGAGTTTATAGAATTATTCGTTGGCGTAGGAAGCGGAAGAGTAAGGTCATTATTTCAGGAAGCGAAAAAACACAATAAAGCGATTATCTTTATTGATGAATTAGACGCTATTGGCAGGACAAGAGGAATGGGAATGGGTGGTGGGCATGATGAGAGAGAACAAACATTGAATCAGATACTTGTTGAAATGGATGGATTTGAAAGGGACTCAAAAACCATTATAATCGCTGCAACCAATCGCCCGGACATTTTGGACCCTGCACTTTTAAGACCAGGCAGATTTGACAGACAGGTTATCTTAAATCTACCCAGCATAGAAGACAGAGAGGCAATCCTTAAAATCCACACCAGAGGCAAACCATTGGCGAAAAACACCCATTTAAGAGAAATAGCGGAAAGGACTCCTGGTTTTTCCGGGGCTGATTTGGAAAATCTTTTAAACGAAGCAGCAATCTTGGCTGCTAGGAGGAACAAGCACCAAATAGACCAAGCAGAACTGACAGAATCAATTGAAAAAGTTCTTTTAGGGCCTGAAAGGAAGAGCCATGTCTTGTCGCCAAGGGAAAAGAAAATTTCTGCCTATCATGAAGCAGGCCACGCAATAGTCGCATCATTTACCGACAAAGGAGAACCGGTAAGAAAGGTTTCTATTGTTTCAAGAGGAATGGCGGCAGGATATACTATTAAATCGCCGATAGAGGAAAAAAGCATTAAGGCAAAATCTGATTTCTTGGCAGACATAGCTACATTGCTCGGAGGATACTTCACAGAGAAGATGAAATTCAAGGAGGTGAGCACAGGCGCAAGCAATGACCTGAAAATCGCCTCTGAATTGGCGCGGAGATTAGTGAAGGACTATGGCATGTCAGAGAAACTCGGACCCATTGTTTTCGGAGAAAGAAACGAACTTCAGTTTTTGGGAAAGGACTTCGGCGAAGAAAGAAATTACTCTGAAAAAATAGCTGAACAAATAGACGAAGAAGTATCAAAAATAATCAAAGAAGCAAGCGCTTTAGCAATAAAAGTCCTAAAAGCAAAAAAGAACCTTTTGGAAAAATTATCTAAGGAATTGATGGAAAAAGAAACTCTGGAAAGAGAAGAAATTGAAAAAATCCTCAAAATCAGCAGGAAGAAGAAGGGCACGTAGCTCAATGGCGGAGCAAGGCTCTTATAGCGATGATTTTCATTTACTAATTTATCTCTTTGGGGTGGGCACGTAGCTCAATGGCGGAGCAAGGCTCTTATAAGGCCGAGGTTGTTGGTCCGAGTCCAACCGTGCCCATACCAAAGAGATAAAATCAATATGAAATCATCGATATATCGGCAACTACAATTATTTATTATATTAAATCAGAGTTGCCGCTATAAGGCCGAGGTTGTTGGTTCAAATCCAACCGTGCCCACCTTGCCCTCCTAACTTTTCTTAAATAAAAAGTTGGGAGGATAAAGGGCGAGTAGCTCAGCGGCTAGAGCATCCGCCTTACACGCGGCAGGCCAGAGGTTCAAATCCTCTCTCGCCCACCATTTGACAAAATAATCACAAGATGGATTCAATCTGTCCAAGCACTATGAAAATTATTTATGAAGATGAAAACATTATAGTTTTGGACAAACCAGCAGGAATTGCTGTTTTTTCAGACAATGATTCCGGACTGATGGCTGAGATAGTTGAATCTAATCCTGAACTTAAAAATGTCGGCGAACCACCAAGATATGGATTGATTCATCGCTTGGACAAAGACACTTCTGGGCTGTTGTTGGTAGCAAAAAACAATCAGGCCTTGTCTTTTTTCCAAAAACAGTTTAGAACAAGAGATGTACGAAAAAAATATATTGCGCTGGTTTGGGGTAAAATCCAAGAAAAGGAAGGAATTATCAAAACCCTGATTAATAGAGATAAAGACGGAAAAAAACAAAGGGCATACCCTTGGCTCGGTCCTTTAGCCAAAAAAACAGGGTCTCGATTGGCTGAAACGCAATGGAAAATGATAGAAGAATATGATAAATATACCTTGATAGAGGCGATTCCAAAGACCGGCAGAAAACACCAAATACGAGTTCATTTTTCTTATATAGGACATCCTATAATAGGAGACAAGCTGTATTCTTTCAAGAATCAGATAGTGCCAAAAGTATTAACAAGGCAATTCCTTCATGCCAGCGGACTAACAATTAAATTAATGGATGGTGAGGAAAAAACATTTTCTTCTCCATTGCCAGATGACTTAAAACAATTATTGAAAAACTTATGACAATAGAAAACGAAGAAGTAACAAATCACGAACAAGAGACAAAATCAATTCCAGATATCAGACCAGGAGATACGATTAGGGTTTATCAAATCATGCCTGATTCCAGCTCCTCAAAACATGGAGAGAAAAAAGAAAAAATACAGATATTTGAGGGTGTTGTATTGGCGAAAAGAAGAAACAAAGAAATCGGCGCCACCATCACCGTAAGAAAGGTGATAGACAGAATTGGAGTAGAAAGGATTTTCCCTATCTTTTCCCCTACTATTAAAAAAATAGAGGTAATAAGAAAGAGCAAGGTGAGAAGGGCTAAGCTTTTTTATCTTCGCCGGGCAAGCGGTAGAAAGGCGCGACTTAAAGCCAAAGAGTTTATGCCAGAAATTTCTGTTGAAGAAACACCTATGCCTACAGAAAGCGAAGAAATTCCGAATAACACAGCGCCAGAAATTATGCCAGAAGCGACTATGCCAATAGGGGGTGATAATAGTAACATCGAAAATCCAATTGAAAACACTAATCAGCAAGAGTCGATTATTGAAGAAAATCGCGCACAAGAGCTGAAAAACGAAAATAAGCAATGAGACAGCGTTGGTTGAGAGCCGAGGTGGAGAAATAGGTAGACTCGCATCTTTGAGGGGGATGTGCCAGCAATGGCGTGTGGGTTCAACTCCCACCCTCGGCACCTCTATTATAAGAACAAAAAATCGCCCTTTGATAAACTCAGGGCGATTTTTTGTTTTCCTAATTCAATCAAATATTAATTTAAATCTCCACAACCTCTATATAGCTATAACGCGCTCCGAATTCAAGGGCTTCTTGCTTAGATGGAAACCAAATATCCACTTGTTGCGTCTTTCTGGAATGCATTCTGTCTTCAACAACGAAAACCTTGTCTCCATATATCTCTGGAATCCTTATTTCTGTACCAAAGGGAAGAAAATTTGTAGCCACTATGCCGTCACGAACCCATGAGCCAGAAGCAGTGATATATGGGTCGTCATCTGTTTCCATTGGGCAAGAAGAATAAGCAGTGACAACAACCTTAATCGTCTTTGAATTTGTTGCTCTCGGCACTGCTAAAAAATGCTCTATATTGGAAACAGCGCTATTTCCTTGAACAAATGCCAAAGCGCCTCCTGATTCAAAATAATCATCAGGCAAAGAATTGTCCTGGTAAGCAGCTAAAGCGCCTGACAAAGAAAAAATTACTCCGCCAACAACGCCCCAGATAATAAAAAATTCAATGTATCCTTGAATTTTAGTTTTCATATATTTATATATTTTTTCCGAATCTGACTATATCATAGCATTTTTACACCCTACTTGTCAAGGATTTTGGGTATTTTGGAACAAAAAACGCCAAACAGGCGTATTTTTGGAGCGGGTGAGCGGAATCGAACCGCCATCACTACCTTGGCAAGGTAGCGTAATGAACCATTATACGACACCCGCATTTCAAAATGCTCAATTATGTGCCGCGGGTCAGAATCGAACTGACGACCCAACGATTTTCAGTCGTTTGCTCTACCCCTGAGCTACCGCGGCTCTCCTGTGCTCTGGAGTACCAGAGCTTCGGAAAAGCAAATATGATTCTCAAAATTGATACTTGCCCTTCCGAAGCCCGAATATTATGAGGGCGAAGGAGGGAGCTACCGCGGCTTGGTGGGCGGTACTGGGCTCGAACCAGTGAAACCTTTCGCACGTCAAGCGAACGCTCTACCAACTGAGCTAACCGCCCATATGCCGGGAGTGGGAGTCGAACCCACATGGGCTTGCGCCCAATGGATTTTAAATCCATCGTGTAAACCATTCCACCACCCCGGCGCAATATATTTTAAGGCCAGGGCGGGAGTTGCACCCACGTATAGCGGTTTTGCAGACCGCTGCCTTGCTACTTGGCTACCTGGCCAAAGACAATTATCAATTATTGTTCGCTATTTTTATGAATCACTGACAACAATTCCTCAATTCTTCCCGCTTCTTCAACCTGTTTTTCCTCACAAAAAATTATTTTAGGAACTTTTCTTATGCGCAATTTCCTGTCCAGAATTTTCTGTATGTTATAAATATCAGCCCTAAGATAATTTATCATTTCCCTTCTCCTGTCCGCAGGCATCACACTCACAAACACTTTTGCGTTGCTCAAATCACTTGAAATATCCACTTTAGTTATCGTGACCAAAACATTTCTATCAAACCCTTCTTCTCTTAAAATAATGCTTCCTATTTCCCTTTTTAAAAGCTCGTTAAGTCGGTCTATCCTTGAAAACATTTATATTATGTTTAAATATCTACTTGCTTTTTCTCTTCTACGAAAAAGGATAAAATATCGTCCTCTTCTATCTTGGTGGTCCCCCGATAAAGTATTCCTATTTCGTCATCCAAGACCCCTCTTTCCGCTGATTTTTTCTCTTTTTGGATTCCTGAAATCGTACCTTTGCCGATTAATTCGTTATTCCTGTATATTTCTAATTTAGAATTTTTAATAATTTCTCCTTCCACCACCCTGCCACCTACAATCTGACTGTCTTTCTCGGTCATAAAAACCTTTAATATCTGCATTTTCCCGATATCTCTACGCACTATTTCCTGCTCTGCTTCCTGCTTCATCAAGCGCCTAAGATTTTGAATCAGCTCGTATATGACATCGTAATGCAGAATAGTTACCTTTTTCTGGTCAGCCAACCTTATGGCATTTGGATTCGCTTTTATCCTAAAAGCGAATATTTTCGCTTTTCCAGAAACCGCTGTTTGGACATCATCTTCCGTGATAGTATCTGCTCCTGACTTGAGAATATGGACCGCCATTTCATTTTGCGGTATTGCCCTAATCATTCCTTCTATGGCATCCAGCGACCCTGTAACATCTGTTTTTAAAATAATATTCAAGAACTTATGCCCCTCTTCCGTTTGAATACAGTTTTGCTGTTTTTCTCTGCCTTCTTTTATAACATATTCTCTCGCCTTTTCAATATCAGGAAATGTTTTAAAAATTTCTCCCACAAAAGGCACTGTTTCAAATCCTAAGACCGAAACTGGCTGAGAGGGAATTGCTTGCTTAAGATTATTGCCCTGGAAATCCTCCATATTTTTTATCTTTCCAATGGCTGACGGTGTGGCTACAATGTCCTGCGCTTCTAAAATTCCGTCTTTGACCAAAAGCGTTGCCATGCACCCTCTTTTATCATCCAAATAAGTTTCAATAATCACGCCTTCTGCTGGCTTTTCATATCTAGCCTTAATCTCGTGCATCTCGGCGAGCAATAAAATCATTTCCAGCAAATCATCAATCCCTATCTTTTGGGTCGCAGAAGTTAGAACACAAGGAATATTGCCACCCATGTCTTCTGTAACTATTCCTGCCTTTGCTAATTCGCCTTTTACTTTTTGCGGATTAGCTTCTGGCTTGTCTATTTTGTTGATAGCCACAATAACCTGTATGCCTGTTTCTTGAATGCAATTTATCGCTTCCTTTGTTTGCGGTTTCACTCCCTCTTCGGCAGCTACTACTAAAACAGCCATATCAGCAACATTAGCGCCTCTTGAGCGCATAGCGCAAAACGCTTCATGCCCGGGCGTATCAATAAATGTAATATTCTTTCCTTTGTGCTCTAATTCATAAGCCCCGATATGCTGAGTAATCCCGCCTGATTCTTTTTGTGTAATTCGAAAATCCTTAATCGCCTCCAAGAGCGAGGACTTACCATGGTCAACATGACCAATAACCACCACTATCGGCGCCCGTTCTTTTAAATTGTCTTTTTTTGATTTTTTCATATGCAGACATAGATAGAGTAATAGGAATAATACACCTAATCCCGCTATTTTTCAAGCAAAAACCGCCTCATGCGGCTTTTTCCTTTATTTGAAATCGTAATTTGTGTGTGTAATTTGTAGTTAGGAATAAATTTTTGTTTGAATAAAAATCTACTTCCTTGTCCTAACTACTAATTACTAATTACTAACTACTCAAATTTTTGTAAAGGCAAAAATTTATGCGGAGAGGGTGGGATTTGAACCCACGCGCCCTTTAGGGGCCGACGGTTTTCGAAACCGTGCCGTTATAGCCGAACTTCGGTACCTCTCCAAGTCATTATTTATTATTTATTATTGATTATTTACTATTCCTAAAATACAGATGACAGATTTAAAATAAATCTGGGTCAATTGATATTTTTTTAGGGAGCAGGAAGGGGAAATAATTGCCCAAGAAATAACTAGCAGAAACTGCTATTCTGCCTTTTAAAATCTTGAGAATAAAAAATCTTTTGGTCTTTCTTCGATATTTTTTAAAATCAGGAAAACAATCTGCTAAAATATCGCCAGCTTTAAATCCCCAAATAATCCCCCCACCAGTTGTCGGCTTGGTCATGCCAGCGGAATCACCAAGCAAAGTAATCTTGTCTGATTTTGGCAACCGCAATCCTTGAGGAATCATCGCTGCCTTAAAATCACCTTCATTTAAATATATTTCTTGTTTTGTCAAAAATACATCAAGCCCATTCTTCGCCTCTTTGGTTGGGCCAATAATTCCATATTCAATGTTGTCTTTCTTGAGAACTTTCCACGCAAAGCCGTATTTCGGAGGACAAGCGAATTTTTGAGGCCAAACCTCAATAGATTCTCCGGCCATATCAGTCCTATCAGCCCTATCAACAAAAAATTGTATTCCCAAACGACAAACAGGAATTGGTATAGATAATAATTGCCTTGTCTGCGATAGGGCTCCGTCGCATCCAATAATCTTTGTGAAACCCTTTGGAATTTCCTTGATTTCTTTATTAAAAACTATCTCTGCGCCTGCTTGTTTTGCTAAATCATAGACAAAGTTCTCCAGGGCATCTCTATTAAAAACAAGATAAGCAGGGCGCGCTTTAATTCTGATGTCTTTCTTGGGAAAATGAACTAAAATTGATTCTACTCTTCCTTGATAAACTCTATCGCTTATTGGCAAATACTCTTTAATCCTTTCTGATATCAGGGCAGTGCAGGGCTTGCCTCCAATATTGCTCTTTTTCTCAAACACCGTGACGCTATGGCCCTTTTGGCTTAAGCGCCAAGCCAAATAAAGTCCAATAATTCCTGCGCCAACAATGGCGACTCTTTCTTTATTAGCATCTGATGTCATGGGTAATTAGCTTAGCAAATTTTCTTTTGCCAACTTGAATAATCATTTCATCCCTCACTTTTATTTCCTGTTTAAAATCTTTTATTACATTAGAATCAACTCTAACTCCTCCCTGGAGCACCAATCTCTTGCCCTCCCCCTTAGAGCTGGCTAGTCCTAGATGAAATAAAAGCTCAACTATTGGATAACTCGGCTTTGGAGTAAAAAATACTGGCATCTTGGAGGGCATTCTTTTCTCTTTGAATATTTTATCAAACTCTTGCCCTGCTTTTTGCGCTAATTTTTCGCTGTGATACATAGAAACAATCTCTCTGGCTAATCTGGCTTTAATGTCTCTTGGATTAATATTCTTATTCTTAAGTTCTCTTTTAATTTCGCTTAATTCTTTTTCAGCAAGAAGCGTGCAAAGCTCAAAATAATCAAAAATCATTTCATCCCGCATAGACATCAATTTCCCATACATATCTTCCGGTTTATCAACAATATTAATCACATTACCCCAACTAGTGGACATCTTTCTGCCATCAAGCCCTGAAAGCATTTTTAAGGTCATTATATCTTGCGGATACATTCCAAATAATCGCTGAATATCTCTTCCAGCATTAAGATTAAAAAGCTGGTCATAACCGCCCAATTCAATATCTGCCTTGACTGCTACTGAATCATAGCCCTGCAAAAGGGGATAGCAAATCTCTTTCAATGAAATTGGCTCTCCTTTTTTCCATCTTTCGTGGAAATTTCTTCTTTGAACTAATTGTTGAACAGAAAAATTGCCAGACAAATGCAAAAAATCACCAAGAGGCATCTTATTAAACCATTCGCTGTTATATCTAATTTCGGTCTTTTTTAAATCAAGTATTTTCCCAATTTGGTCTGAATATGATTTGACATTCTTTTTTATCTCCTCGTCTTTAAGTCCTTTTCTGCCTTCTGGCTTATCTGATGGGTCGCCGATGCGAGCAGTAAAGTCGCCGATAATCAGAACGATTTTATGCCCTAAATCCTGAAATGCTTTTAATTTCCAGAGCTGGATGGCTCTGCCAATATGAATCTTGTCTCCAGTTGGGTCAATGCCATGCTTAATTCTCAATTTTTTACCCGAAGCAAGGGCTTTACTGAAGTGATCTCTGTCGACAATTTGCTCAACGCTCCTTGTCAGAACCTCGTCTATTTTTTTAGAATCAATTTTCATAATAGGTTTAATAATTAACCCTTGTGGACCCGGAGGGAATCGAACCCTCAGCTCATCTATGCCATAGACGTGTTTTGCCACTAGACTACGGGCCCTGTGCCCTCGGCAGGATTTGAACCTGCGATCTTGACCTTAGGAGTGTCCTGCTCTTGTCCACTGAGCTACGAGGGCATCTGTATGAATACTATACTACAGTTTTGTTCATTATCTCTTCATAAACCTGATCTTTCAATGATTGTATTAATTTTAAAATATCGCCCCCTTTCTTTACTGTTATTCTACACATTCCGTATTTAGTTCTTCCTTTACTACCCCCATCATTAAATCGAATAATAAATCTATGCTTCGGTATTTCTGTAATAAAGGACCAATAATTTAAACATTCTCTTCTATCCATGCCAGAAAATATTCTCATAGTTGGCTCTATAAATTCCTCCTGAACATTAAATACATTTCTTAGTACAGTCAAATAGGATTTTATCATTTTCCCATCAGAATTAATAAATTCGCACCCCTTTTTGCTCCCTTCGGCCCAATAGAGCATAGCTATTACGATTGACAAATCCCTGTTAGGACTTCGTAATAATTCTTGAGCGCGTTTCTGTGCTTTTTCTATGTTTCTCTGTTTACGTTCTTTACTACCACCTCTTTTGGCTCTCAGTGTCGGAATATATTTTGCCGGAACATCAATATCGTGAATATGGTGCCATACCGTAGTCTTCGGGATTGATAATTGCGTTACTAATTCATTAATACTAAGTCCTTTCCTTCTTAGTCTTTTTAACTCTTTTATTTTTTCTATTGAGTGAATTCTCATATTTTCATTTTAACATGCTCAATAGAAATAGCAATAGCCCTAAATATAGATAAAACTTGTTCTATTAAAACAATTTCTTGATTTAATAATACATGTTGAAACGCAGAATTTCTCTATCCAGTTGAACTATGGGGGCAACTTACAATCGTCTATATGTATTCTTATCCCTTAATTTAATACTGTCAATGATAATCTCCTTATTTTCATAATGGAATATAATCCTAAAACGACCTGACCTTGAACGATAAAAATCACTGTCCGTGACTTTTCTAATATTCAATCCTTTTCCCTCGCCTTGAATCAACTTTTCTATGAACTCCAATAATCTCTGCCTATCCTGCTTGTTAATCTTTTTTAATAATTTCTCTATTCCCTTCATAAAAAAAGTTAAATCGTTTTTTTCAACATCTTAACCAAGTCCCTGGCCTTAATTCCCTTGCCCTTGTTATCGCGGATAGCGTCAAATACCGTATATCCCTCTTCTTTTTCTAACCTTTCAAGATTAAACGGCGCAATCTCTAATTTCCCGCCTCTCTCTTTGATAATATAGCGGTTACTAGCAAAATTCTGCCTCCATCGAATGGGCAGGGTAATTTGACCTTTAGCTGTTGCCCTAACTATTGTAGTCATAAATTTTTAAATTAAGTAATACTTTCTTACATTCTTACTTTATCAAAACAAAAAATCAATGTCAACCTCCCCGCCCTAAAGGGCGGGGCTTTCGACGCAGGGTAGTCAATGAAAAATTTCTATCCTAAAGGTTAGGTATTTCTATAATTTTTTGAAAGGCGGATAAAGCTCTTGGTCTATTGTTCTTTCAAAACAAAATCTGCCTGCTGGATGACTCCACTTTGAAAAATTGGAACCAGACAACATTCTTGGTTCCGCTATATCCAGTTTCTCATCACTTGGTAAATTGAATTCCGCGCAAAGCTCAAATTCATTCTCTCCTTTTATAGTATATTCATATAGATTTCCTGTCTGCGGGTCTTGTGGCACCATAAATCCACTTATCGGGTCCTCTAATTCTTGAAGTTCTTGTGGCAGACGCTCCTTGCTCTGCCAGTAGCTTATTATTTGATACTGTACTTCCTGCAAAGCGCTAACCCTTTGATAATCAAAACGCATTAATCTTTCCTGTTTTGGAGAGCCTGTGAGAAAAAAACCAATTACAATTAATGTTAAGACAACTGCGCTCGCTAACCAAGCAAAATATTTTGAACGATTGGATGGCGCTTCCCTGCGCACATCCCATAAATAATATCCGAAAATACATCCTGAAGTGATGAAAACTGCAAACGCTTTTAGGATAAAGCGTAAAGTGATTTCTCCGCCCAAAAATCCCCAAACAATTCTGATAAAATCACCGACTATTACAAGAGAAACAATGAAGAGGGTTAAATATATGAGCCATTTTCTAGTTTTCATCTGTCTGACTTGAGGAATTCTTAAATAGATTTTATTCAAATACCATGAACCCCAAATAAATAATGGAAAAACTATGATAATTGATGCTAATGCGGACCTGACAAGGTTATGGCTATAATATGCTGCAGAGTTAATGCTGCTATAAATGCTATAAACAAGGGGGTCTTTTATGCTCTGATTTATAAACTGAAAAATTAGCGTAAGAATATTTATTGTTGTTACATAAAGCATGCTTATCGAGAAAAGATGCAAAAAAACATGCTTTGGCGACACTTTTTCGTTTTGATCATTCATAGTTTTATAGATATTAATGATTCTTAGTATTTTAGCATTAAAAAAAACATCATTAAACCCATCTCCATTTTATTCTGATAAACGACTTCCTCTATATCCTCGTTTGGTTGATTATCATCTATAACACTTGTCTGACTGGAGAACAAAAATTGCCTATAGTGTAACCAAAAAACCCTTCATTTACTACAAGGGTTTTTGGGTTTCCGAATGACAGGGTCGTCTATCGGACGATATTAGAACCCGTTGAGTCAAGCACCGAATAGATTGAAGATTATAAATGATTTTTATATCTTCCTATACCTTGTGCTTCGGCCAAGGCCAATGCGTTCGATTTTCTTAAGGCGCAAAAGTCTATCCATCACTTGATTAACTGTAGGACGAGCAATTTTTGCTTTTTTAGCGATTTCGCCGGGACTTACTTCGTCCACTTCTTGCAAATACTGCCATACTGCAAGTTGTTTCCTTGAAAGAAGTTTTTCTATGTTTTCTTTAGATAATAACTCAACAGCCATCTGCGATTGTTTAAGGAAAATAGTTAAAAAGAAATCGAGCCACGGAATAATGTTTTCGCGTTTTGTCTTAAATGTTTTCTGACTTTGACGAAGCGCAAGATAATATTCCGGCTTATTGTCTTCGACTAATTTCTCATGAGAAATATAGGGCACATATAAATAGCCCTCTTTTAATAAAAGAAGGTTGGTCAAAACACGGGAAAGCCGACCATTGCCATCTTGAAATGGATGTATTTGTAAAAAATCAACCAAAAAACTACCAATAACCAGAAGTGGATGATATTTTTTTTCATTCAGTACGCATTGAGTCCACTCAATCAATTCCTGCATTTCTTTCGGCGTGAGATATGCCGGCGCAGTATCAAAAAGATCGCCAACAGATTCGCCAACTGCATTAATCATATGCACTTTGTTTTCTTCTTTTTTGTAATCACCTCGGTGAATCTCATCCTTTTGGACATACTTAAGAAGCTCTTTGTGAAAATGCTTAATAGTATTTTCTGAAAATTTAAGAGATTTCCAAGAATTAAAAATATTTTCGAGCAATTCAAAATAACCTTTCACTTCTTGCTTATCCCTATCAGTGAATTTTTGAATATCAATACCTCGCATCAATTTTTCTACATCCTCATCAGAAAGACGAGCGCCCTCAATACGAGTAGAGGCGCCAGTGGAGGTAATCAAAACCGACTGCTTCAAGCGACCTAAAATCTGCGGACTTAATCGTGCGCCAGCAATCCATTGTCCTTTTAATTCATCAATCTGTGTTATTTTTGACCATATCTTAGCTGGAATCTGAGATAATCGTTGGTCAAATCGTTTATTTTTTGTCATAAATTATCTTATACTTTAACTATATAAGATTATATTAGATTACAAAACAAAAGTCAAACAACCAGTAAACATAAAACCCAAAAACCCTTGTAAATACAAGGGTTTTTGGCATTTTTGGTGGCTAAGCGGACTCGAACCGCCTCTGGAAACTCCACAAGTTTCTGTGCTGCCATTACACCATAGCCACCATAATAATATTAATTTCTAATTTCTAATTTTATCTTTTATTTTTAACTTTTCATTTTTAACCTTTAATTTAGACCACGAAGTGGTCGCTTGTGCCCTCGATAGGAATCGAACCTATATCTAGGCCTTAGAAGGGCCCTATTCTATCCGTTGAACTACGAGGGCTAATGCTTCACACTATACAATAAAAACCCTACTTAAATCAAGCCCTTGAGGCGGACAGGCCCGCCTCAAGGAGTATTAGCGCAAAATAATTAGAAAAATAATTCCCTCTTATTGCTGAATATTTGTATGGAAAAACGGATTAAAATAAATTTTAGAGTCAGTATTTTCAAAGTTCGCTTTCCTCTGGCGATAGTTTTCCAGAAACTGCTGGTATGACTCATCGCCAAGCTGAACCTCTTGCGGTCTTGCCTCGGGTTCATCAATTATGACCAAGAAACCATAATAATAAAAAATTACAGCTCCAATAAAAAGAGATACAAAAACAAGGGTTAAAAATACAACAAATGCCCTTTCCCCTAAAAACCAAAGAACTCTTCTTGATATCCGCTTTGCGCCCTTGATATTTATTCTAAAATTAATTCTTGGCATAGGCCTCGATTGAAAGATAAATTTCTACATAATCCCCGCCAAATTTTGACTCTTCTGCCCCTTGGACTTGCCTTACGCTTGAAATGTCAAATGTCGTTTCCTTTATTAACCACCTGCTGTTTTCTAATTTTTCAAGAAATTTCATCGCATCAACAAACTTACCCATACCATCAATCCTGAACACCATATAATCCCATTGTCCATTATTATTCTCATGAAAGGCGACAGGGGAAATCTTTAAAACAAGATTAAGATTTAATGCCTCTTCTTTAAAAAAATTAATAAAACTCACTGGTATCTCCGGGTCAATTAAGGATTCTGCCTGGAGGAGATTATCCATTTCAGCAAGCCCTTCTTCATAAAATTGAAAATTCTTTTCAAAATCCTCAAAGCTTTGAGCTAAAAACTCAATTGACGCAAGCTCCTGACGGCGAAGCGCCAATTCTTTTGAGCTCAAGTTAATCGCCCTTAATGCCGGAAAAATACAAAACATAAAAAGCAAAAACACTGTGAGTATTATCAAGAATATAGATAAATAAAATATTTTTCTATAATTCATATTTTAGCTTAAAACTCACTCTAAAAATTATATTGTTTGGCTCAAGCCAATCCGGCAATACAAAGTTGATGTCTTCAAAATCGTCTTGGCTTCTAACCCTTTCGCGGAATTGATAAATTGAATCAATTGTCGGTGCATAGCAGGTAAAAGTCACGCGCGAGCCCTCCTCCTGATATGAGAACCTTTCTAAATACATATCCTGAAGAAGTAATTTAGAGATCCTTTCCAAAAAATCTGTAAGAGGAAATTGGCTCTGATAAAAATCATTCAGTCCTGACAAGGTGCGATTGACTGATTTTATTTTCTCCTGAAGAATATTTACCTTAATATTTTTTCCTTTTGCTTCGTCTACTAAAATGTCCTGCTCCCTTATCTGGCCAGCGATATAAAACCTCATAGAAAGCAAAATCAAGGCGAATGAAAGGACTGATGCCACGACTAAAATGCCTAAAATCCAAATCAATTTTAATTGCTTTTCTCGCCTCCTCTTACCTTTTTCAATTGGTGGCAATAAATTAATCATATAGTTCAATTTTGTATCCCCTCAAGGCAAGTCCTATGGCTGTTGTAAAAGGGAGTAGCTCGTCTTTAGATATTTTCTTATTCAATTTCTCTTCCAATGGAAGATTTGTTAATGGATCCCCCTTTTGAACCTTCAGCCCTGTTTCTTCAGACATAAAACCAGTTAACCCTTTAATCCTTGCTCCGCCTCCGCAGAAAATCAATTCTTTCACATCCATATCAGCGCTATCTTTTACTTTCTGGGAAGAATGGGTTTGATAATAATCAATATGTTTATTGATTTCCTCTATAAATCCGGTTATTGAGGGAAGGAGCGCCTCAAATATTCTTTTAGACCGTTCTCCTTTCTTTTGAAATCCATATAGAAGTTGCGCTTTATACGCTTCTTGCGGGCTAATTTTTAATGCCTTAGATAAAACAGTTGTTAAGCTATTTGTAGAAAATGGGATAAACGAAGTAAAGCGCAGAGAATTGCCTGAATAAACACTAAAATTCGTAGAAGTTGCGCCCATATCAACAATGAAAACCGGTTTCTGGATATAAGAACCCTTTATCAGCGCTCGCGCAGTTGCCTGGGATTCGGTTTCCATGGCAACAGGAATAAGGCCGGCCTCATAAATCGCAGACACATAAGGGTCAACTGTTTTTCTCGGCAAAGCAGCTATCAGAACTTCCACGAAACTATTATCTTTATCCAATGACTGAACAATCTGTGAATCAAGATAAACTTTGTCTATTGAAAACGGAATATAGTTCTCTGCCTCAAATCGTACAGCTTCCTTTATTTCCTGCGCAGGCATTATCGGCATACGAAGCAACCGTATAAACGACTTTTCTTCTGGTAGAGACACAATCACCTGATTAGTATCAAGCCCCCTAAGTTTGCTAACTATTTTTTTTATAAAATCAGCAAGTTTTTCTATATCTTTGACTTCCCCGCCTTGAATTATGCCATCTGGCAAAAGAATTCCTTTGAGCGACTCTATTCTTAAATGTCTTCTGTGTTTCTTTAATGAAACCGCTTTTAAAGACAGGTCAGAAATATCTAACCCAAATGTCCCGGGATGTAAATTAAGCACATTAAACTTCATTGTATTTCTTCCCACTTTTTATAACTAAACTCCTCTGAAATAGATGGTAAAAACGGCGGGGGATTAAAGCTCATAGTCGGGTCATAGATATTCTGCCTCTCTTTATAGCCAGAGACCCATACACTGCCAGATGTCCATTTTGTGCCCACTCTGCCGTTGCTAATGATAGAGCCAAACATATTTAGCTGTTCTTTTTTAGCATAACTCGGATAACTATACGGAGAATAATAATTTCTTCCAAAATGGCCGGTCTGGGCTATGAACACTCCTTGCAGGTCCAAATAATTAGGCGAGTCAGGGGTTATCAAAACATTGTTCTGCCCAAGAACCACCAAACTGTCGGAATTATCAGGATTCAAATATACAATATCGTCTTTCAGCCAAACATTTCTTGTTGTGCTCGGTGTAATCAGGTCAGCGATAGCCATAGTGATTTTTCCGCTCACCGTACCCTGAAGCCAAACATTGTCTTCAATAAATACCAATCCGCAATCGCTTAAATTGTAATTAACAGCCGAACTCTCTCTGCTGATTATTGAATACTCCCAGAAATAACCCAACTCCGTATCATAAGCATACACACTGCTCACTCGCTCAACTTTTCTTACAGACAACTGCCTTTGGTTGATTATAACATGATAACCATAAGCATTTGAAGGAGGAATATATATGCCCTTGCCCTCTCCTTCTGGTGGCGGTTTTGTGAGTCCTTTTATTGTGCCCAAATCAATGGTAATCCCCTCAAAGTCAAAATGGGACACGCCTGTTCTGAATAAATCTTCGTTGCCATTGGCAGTAGTAAAAACACCAGAGCAAACGCATCCTTGCAATGGGCTATAATCGCACTCCTGTGGGCATGGAGAACAACCATACGAATCAGTGCAAACCCATTGTTCCTGTTCAGAGCTCACAAAAGAATTATTTTGCCCATCCATACGGATTCCTCCATTGGAATGATATGGTCCCATAATTAGCCGGTCATCTCCTGCCCAAACATTATGGTCAAGAATATATGAATATTCTGCAACCGTTGGTTTGATATAATGAACCCTTATTGTTCTGTCTGCATTGGGAAACTGATTGGTCCAGCCAGTTGAAGTCACTTGTATTGATGTAGTTATGTCGCATGGTCTCTCCTCAACAACATCCAACCGATACCTGCCGATTACTCCGATGCCCGGCAAACTATATTCGTATTCGCAGGGGTCGCAAGAAACGCAATCAGAAGGCGGACAACCAATCTCAATCCCGCCAAAAAGTTCCTGCTCTTTGTGCAGTAAATACCACCTATATCTATTTAGACCTGCTTCTGCGATATGAAGAGATTGTTCATAAGCCAACTCGTGCTGCGACTGCCTCATTTGGCTTAAGATAAAGCCCAAAAGAGCCACCAACAAAACCAAAAACACTGAACCAAAGACCAATATATAAGTGATGACAAATCCTTTTTCCCTATTCATTATTCGTTATCAAAAATTAAATTTCTTAATTGAACTTTGCTTTGCAGATAATAATCATCGGGCGCGCGATTCGGCTCAACATTCACTATCAACATAATCTTTATAATCTTAGTGCTGTTTATTCTTTCTATCGGGTCAATTATTTCCTGCCCATCTTTATCATAATATTTAAAAACGGTTTTTTGTGGACTGTTTATTTGATTTTGAACATAGCGGGACAATACAGTTATTTCCTCCGTATCTGTAAGGTATTGTGGAATATCGCCGATTGGCTCAACAACCCCTCTCTTAAACTCTCTTTCCTTTCCTGCTTCCTCTGCCTGCCAATTTAATTGAAACTGCGCGCGCATAGCAAAATATCCCGGAGAACAAATGTCATTAACATAGCTACTGGCATCAGCTGTCAATTGCAAATAATTATCAGACGCCTGACCCATAACATCAAAGCTCATTATTCCGTTCCAGACAGTTGAACAATCTTCGCAAGATGACACGCTGGAACAAATTGAACCCAATAAAACACTATCAGCATAAATATTGGCGAGTTCGCTAGACAGCCCGAAATCGCCCTTAACGCCTACCTGTACTACTGCTTGATTTAATGTTCCATTAAAAAAATCAGAAAATACTATTGAACATGAGCCCCCGTCAATATAGGTAACGCATTCCTGCGTCTGTTGATAATCTGAAGTCCCTCCCAAAAAATATCTTACTCTTTCTATGTCATTGTCTTTATCAATGTCGCTGAAAAAAATGAGTTCGTTGTCTTGGGCTGATAAAAGCACATATGACCCGTCTTCGCCGGTAATTGCTTCTCTGATTTCTCTTATCATTGTCTTCATCCCTCTCCTTGCCTCATTGGTTGCGTGCGCCTGATGCCAAGCATAGCTATCAACGCGATAAATGGCAGGGATGATAGAAAATAACCCTGTTGTTATAACGCTTAAAATAAACACAGCGACAATTGTTTCTATTAATGTAAATCCTTTATTCATAGTGAGAATCGTTTATTCATATCTCTCTATGCCTACTTCTTTATAATTATTTCCTGAAACAGCAATAGGAATCGTTTCTTCATAATAATTTTGCGCCTGAATCTCTAAAACATAATTTGCGCTTATTTGCAAAGGAAGGAACAACGCTTCTCCTGACTCATTCGTAGTCAAGCTCACATCATATCCTAATCCTTGATTGGAAAGTCGGACTCCAGCGCCAAAAACCGGCTCTGCGATTGAAACATCTTTAACTTTAACGAGTAAAGAATTGTCTGATTCAAGGTATAGAGTAAATCCCGTGCTTGTGCCTGATAAAAGATTAAAAGGCATTGGGCTCAAACTACTGTTAAGATTAAGCGCGCTTCCGTTTTTTATAAAACCTGAAAAATAGTAATTATCTGTTTCTAATCCTGATATTAATTTATGCCCGCCTGAATCTGATGTTAGTGTTTCTGAATATTTATAAATCAAGTATTCCTCGATATCTGTCCCAACTGTCTTGTCTCCCCTAATATCGAAACTCACATTGGAAATAATTGTCTCCTCGCCATTCTTCCAAGAAGCGCGCCATTCATATAAGGTGGGTGTTTTAAGGACATCGCTTGTTGAAAAATTCGCCCCTATTTTTAATTCAGAATATTTATTAATATCCATTTGGCTTAAATCAACGGGTGACATTTCTAAGCCACTGCTATTTCCCGGGATATCAATATCAGGAACCAAAAGCCACGAACTACTGGTTGCATAAAAGACCTGATATGTAATATCTGTATCTGTGTCTTCTAATTCCGACCATTCAAAATCATACCATTCAGTAATCTCGCCGGGAACTATTGGCGTTGATTCTAAATATCCTGAATCAAAATAACTAATAGGGGAGCTGGTTGCTAGAGTTGCTTGTCCGTTGGATACAATAAGATTCTCTATTGTAGAGATTTTGTTCTGGTTCAGAAAAGTATCAAAAAAACTATCTCCGCTCCAAGCGAGCGCTGTGCTAATATTCAAATCGCTCAACAAATCAATGATAAAAGTAATCGGATAGAGCTCTCCTTCATTGATTGTTGGATTTTTCCTGTTTGGCGTGGAGATTATTGTTCCTCCGTATGTGTCTCCAGAACGAAATGTCTCGGCTGCGGCATAACCACTCTTTGAAACAATAATTTTATAATCATCCGGCTCCAATGACTCATCCAAAATTAAAACCCTGACCCCGGGGTTATTGGTATCTGTGCCATAACATTGGTCAAGGCCATACCCATTGTTTATTATATTGATTGAACTCGCAGAACATGGGGCTAATTGGTCCCCAGTCAAAATCTCTATTGGCTGGCCCAAGCTATCGCTTAAAGAAACCCTCATAGCCCCCTTGCCTTCCCCTGTTTCCAATGATTCAGAGGCAGCATAAGAGCTTAAAACCATTTCACCGCCAAAAAAGGTCTGCCAGGAAACCCTTACTTTTATTTTTTTATAATCATCAGGCGCGGTATCCGGCAAAACAATTGCTCCAGAACAATCAAATCCCTCAATAGTCCCGTCCGCGCAATCGTCAAAATCCTCTACTATTGTTTCCGTATTATATTCAACGCCATTAACGACAATACTTTCTTGGGTTGTTTCAATGTCAACAAAGTTCAATCCTCGCATCTCTTCTATTTTTTCTGACGCCAAATACACTGCCTGCATTCTGGCTTTGGATTGCGCCACTACCCTTACTGCTAACTGAAAACCGCCGAAAATCCCCAAAAAAATAATGGAGATTAAAAGAGTGGCAACAAGCACCTCTATTAAGGTGAACCCCCCATTTTGATTGTAAGAAAAAAAGCGGGGAGTCAATCCTTTATTGGATAATTTCTTTTTTATCTTTTTCACTTTTTATTTTGTGTTTTGTGTTTTTCGCTTTACGATTCCTCACATGCCCGACATTATTGAATAAATCGGCTGAACCATGGCAATTGCAAAAAAAGCGACAACAGCTCCAACAAAGAGTAAAAGAACCGGCTCTATAATAGACGATAAATTCTTAGTAATATTATTTACCTGGCCCTCAAAAAAATTAGCTAATTTGGAAAGCATACCAGATGTTTCGCCGGTCTCTTCGCCAACTTGAAGCATCTGTAAAAATAGGTTCGGATAAAGATTCGGGAACTTAGACATAGCAGAAGACAATCGTTCTCCTTTTTGGACTTTTTTGGCAGCGTCTTTAAGCGCGTCTTTGAAATGAGTATTGCTCACTGCGCCAACCGAAATCCCCAATGCTGTAACAATCGGGACCCCTCCTTGAATCAATGCGCTCAAGGTGATAGAAGTATAGGCGCAATTAATTTTTTTAATTAACCCTGATATTACTGGAATTCGCAAAAGCCATGCGTCAAAATACTTCTTGCCGGTCTTATTTCTTATTAGAATTATAATTGCAAAGACCAATACCAATAATATTAAAATTACTATATACCACCTATTGACTAAGAAATTCCCGAGTCCGATTACAAGCAATGTCATCGGAGGAAGGTCTACTCCCAACTCCTCAAATGTTTTACTAAGCTGAGGCACGACCTTGACCAACATAATAACTCCAATAACAAGCATTGCTGCAATAATCACTGCTGGATAAACCATCGCCCCAATCACCTTTGACTTCAACTCATGAGCTCTTTCAAGTTGGATGGCGAGAATATCAAGAACCTCTTCCATTTTACCTGTTTGCTCTCCGACTTGAACCATACTGTAATATATTTCCGGAAAAACCCTTGGATATTTTTTCAGAGCATCTGAAAGAGTTGTCCCCTTAATAATCTCATTTTTAATATTGGCTAAAACCTTCTTAAAATATTTGTTCTTCGCCTGAGTGCTCAAAATTTCCAATGACCTTGGCAAAGGGACTCCCGCAGCAATCATCACCTGCAGATTCCTTGTTGCCATCAGTTTCTCTGTAAGAGAAACATATTTTATGCCTAAAGAAATTTTTATCTTCTTATTCGGCGCTTTCCCAGCTTCCGCTGAAATCAAAAAAAACCCATCCTGCTTAAGCATGCTTGCCAATTCTTTTTTACTCTTGGCCTCTACTGTTCCTTTTTTGCTTTTCCCGCTGAACGATTTTGCAGTATATGAATAGACAGACATAAATTTTGAGTTATTCCATTATTACTCTCAGCACCTCTTCTATGGTCGTAATGCCCTGGGCTGCTTTAACCAAACCATCTTCCACCATTGTTCTCATTCCCTCTTTAATGGCCTGGTCTTTTATTTTTTCTGAAAAAACGCCTTCATCAATCAATCTCTTGATTGACTCGGTGATGGGCAAGACCTCAAAAATACCGCTCCTGCCTTTATATCCTTCCGGACACGACTTGCTCTTTTTGGGATGATAAAAATTGATATCTGTGAGCTTCTGACTCTGTTTTATTATTTTATCTTCTTTTAGGGCGGCGAGAAATCTTGAACAATCGCATTGCTTGGATAAATTTTTAATAATTGTCTGACTTGGCGCGTATTCCTCTCCTGAAGCGCATAATCTCCTGACCAACCGCTGGGCAAGAACAACATTGAGGGTAGAAGCGATTAGGAACGGTTCTATTTTCATATCTATCAATCTTGGAATTGCTCCGGCAGCGTCATTTGTATGAAGTGTTGATAAAACAAGGTGTCCGGTGAGGGCGGCATTTATTGCCAAAGAAGCAGTTTCATTGTCGCGGATTTCGCCAACCATTATAATATCAGGGTCTTGTCTTAATAAAGACCTTAACCCACTAGAGAATGTAAGCCCAATTTTCGGCATAACCTGTGTTTGGTTGACTCTCGGTATCCGGTATTCAATAGGGTCCTCCACAGTGCAGATATTAATTTCCGGGGTATTCAACATCTCCAAGATTGAATACAGGGTAGTGGTTTTTCCAGAACCAGTAGGCCCTGTCACTAAAATCAAGCCAGTCGGTCTCTTAATCGCTGAATGGATGTATTCTAAGGCCTCGCCCTTAAGGCCTAATTCTTCCAACGAATATCCCTTGGCTCCTTCTGCTAAAAGTCGCATAACCACCTTTTCACCAGTCAAAACAGGGAGGACTGAAACTCTTACTGAATATTTATCGTCATTGCTTTTGAACTTAAATCGTCCATCTTGGGGCAATCGTTGCTCATCCAGTTTGAGATTAGAAAGAACCTTAATTCTCGCAACAATACCCGGGGCAATTTGCTTGGGTAATGTCATAGCATCGTGCAATATGCCATCAATCCTATAACGAACCAAGACCTCTTTTTCTGTCGGCTCTATGTGAATATCTGAAGCCCTATCTAAAACCGCATGCCTTAAAAGAGTATCAACAATTCTTATAACAGGCAGTTCCTCGGCTACTTTTTTAAGATTTTGTTTTTCTTTGTCTCCAAATTCTCTTTTAAAAGGAATAACCTTCACGCCATTTGCGTCTTTTTTTATAAGGTCTTGGAATTCCGCTTTTAAAGTTTTTCTATACTGGGCTAAGGCGTTCTTAATCCCTTCCGGAGAAGTCAGGCGAGGGAGGATTTTCAGGTTGGATTTCTTTTTGATAAACTCTATGGTTTGTAAGTCATCCGGGTCAATCATCGCCACCTCTAAATTTTTCTTGTCTTTTCTGAAAGCGACTATGTTGTTAGAACGGGCGATTGGTTCTGGAATGATTTCTAAAACATCGCTTGGGATTATGGACTGCTCTAAATTAATAAACGGCATCCCGAGAATATATGCTTTAAGCCGAGCCAAATCGTCAGGGGAAATAAAATCATGAGAGGATAGAACATCCTCTATATTCTGGTCATTGGCTTTAGCTATCTGCTCTACCTTCTTAAATTGCTCTTTTGTGACTAAATCAGCGTCTAAAATGAACGCTTTTAATCTTTTAACATCAAGTTTCATAATAAAAAACAGAGTAAAAAATTAATTATGCCTTGCTGTCTATGTTTTTTTTTGCCAGGGCTTGTTCAACTTTTTCTATGACCTCGTTCAAGCTGTAGTTTGCCTTTACTAAATAAGTGGTTGCTCCAAGCTCAATTGCTTTTTCAACCTCTCCGGCGTTTTCCAAATTAGTTAGTATCATTACCGGAATATTTGATGTGGTTTCATCTTTCCTCAACTCCTCTAAAACTTCTAACCCGTGTTTTTTGGGCAATATCAGGTCTAAAAGAATTAAGTCCGGCTTTTCGCTCTTCGCCAAGCGGAGACCTATTTCGCCATCAAGCGCTGACTTCACATCAAAACCTCTTGAGCGCAACGACTCACCAAGCGTTTTTTGGATAGCTGCCTCATCTTCTATGAATAAAATTTTGCTCATAATAGTAGAAATAATTAATTATTATTGATTAGTTATTAGTGATTAGTGATTAATTGATTGGTAGCGTGAAATAAAAGGTTGTGCCTTTGTCTTGTTGTGATTTAAACCAAATCCTTCCTTTCATTTGGTCAATAATTAATTTCGCGATAAAAAGCCCTAATCCGGTTCCATAGACCTCGGCCTTAACAGCATTTTTGGCTCGGAAAAATTTTTCAAAAATATATTTCCGGTCCTCTGCAGGAATCCCAATGCCTTCATCTGTTATCTCAAATTGGACCTTTTTTGGCAATGACTTAATTTTAATCGCTATTTTACCGCCGCCATTGCTGTAGTTGATAGCATTGCCCAAAAGGTTATCAACTACTATCTTTATCAATGGATAACTGGAAAAAACTAAAGGCGCATTTTTATCCTCATTCAATTCTATTGACAGATTAGACGCTGATGCAATTGCCCGGCATTCTTCCATAGTGCCCTTGGTAATGCCTGCTAAAGAAAATTTTGTCCTCTTGCTGTTGGTTCTACCATCTTTTAAGCGAGTAATGGTAAGCAAATCATCAATCAATTGTTCCATCCTGTAAGAATTTTCTTTTATAATATCAAAGTATTCTGATTCTTTGCCAGTAGAAAGTTTTTTAGCCACTGTGGAAAAATCTTCTGACAGAAGAAATTGGGTTGCCCACCTTAAATTGGTCAATGGAGCTCTCAATTGGTGGGAAACGATATTAACAAACTCTGCCTTCATTCTATTTGCTTCAGCCAAGTCCTCAAAACTGCGTGTAATCGTGAAAGCGATGACAAGAAGGGTCATGGAAACTATCATTACAATTAACGCCACTATTCTGGGGTCTGACACATATCTTTCGCCTATCGCATAAAATGAGATACTTGAGATGATGATTATTATGCCCATAATAAAAAATAAAAACTCGGGGCATTGCCATGCAGGAATTTGATATCTCTTACACTGTGCGAAAATATTGAATTGGAAAAATTTTTTGGCCATTAGGCACGCTTATATATTGATATATTTTAACACATTTAAAAGAAAGCAAGAAGCAACCCCTTCACAATCCACTGATTTTCCTTTAACATCATATATGCGGGGTGTAGTGCAATGGTAGCACGAATCCTTTGGGAGGATTTAGTCCCGGTTCGAGTCCGGGCACCCCGACCAGATTAAACTTTTTTCAAATTCAGAGGCGATTGGTTGTTCTATCGCCACGAACTCAACAAAAAACGGGCGGATAAAAATTCCGCCTTTATAGATATTGTTGTTTAGATTATTTAATGATTCTTGGTTTGTACGCTTTCATCAAAAGAGAGTTTGAAACAACACTAACCGATGAAAACGCCATAGCAGCGGCGGCAATCGCTGGATTTAAAAGCCAACCAGTAAAAGGATATAAAATACCAGCAGCAATAGGAATGCCGACAATATTATAAAAGAATGCCCAGAAAAGATTCTGCTTAATTTTACTTAAAGCGTATTTACTCAAATCAATCGCTGTTATCACATCTCTCAAATCATCTTTGATTAAAACTATTTCTCCTGTTTCCATAGCCACATCTGTGCCAGACCCCAATGCAATGCCTAAATCCGCCTGCGCCAGAGCTGGAGCATCATTTATTCCATCTCCAACCATTGCAACAATATTCCCTTGGCTTTGTATCTTCTTAATTTCAGCTGATTTTTCTTGCGGCAAAACCTCTGACAAAACCCTATTTATGCCAACTTGCTTGGCAATGGCTTGCCCGACCCTTTTATTATCTCCCGTAATCATTGCAACCCCCTTGCCCATCTTGTGAAGCATCTGAACTGCTTGTTTTGAATAGTCCTTAAGAGTGTCAGCCACTGCAATAATGCCAATAATCTCTTTATTTTGCGCTAAAATCATTGCTGTTTTGCCTTGGTCTTCTAAAACGACCATTTTTTCTTCTATCCTGTCTGGATTAATTTGATTGTCAGTCATTAGTTTTCTTGTTCCAAAAAGTATTTTTTTAATTCCAGACAATTGGGCCGAAACACCATGGCCGGGTATGGCTTGAAACCCTTCTGCTTTGCTCAAGACAAGATTTTTCTCTTTTGCTTTATTAATAATTGCCTGTGCCAAGGGATGCTCGGAATTCTTTTCAACTGATGCAGCAATTTGTAAGATAGAATCTTCGCTAATCTCATTCTTAACTTGGATAATATCAGTAATACTCGGCTCTCCGCGAGTTAGCGTTCCTGTTTTGTCAAAAATAACAATATTTACATTCTTAGCGATTTCCAACGCCTTACCGCTCTTAATCAAAATGCCGCTTTTGGCTGCCAAGCCAGTGCCCATCATCACAGCGGTTGGCGTTGCCAGACCTAACGCGCAAGGGCAGGCGATAATTAAGACAGCTACAAAAACTGTTAAAGCAAAAGCAAGTGATTGTCCCAATAGAAGCCAAACTAAGAGAGATAAAACAGCAATGCCAATCACAAATGGAACAAAATAAAAAGAGACCTTATCGGCCAAAAGCTGGATTGGAGCCTTAGACCCCATTGCCTGTTCCACTATTTCTATAATCTGAGCCAACATAGTGTCTTTGCCTACTCGGGTTGCTCTGAATTTCAAAACACCGGTTTTATTAATTGTTGCGCCAATCACTTCATCGCCTTTTTTCTTTTCCACGGGTATGCTTTCTCCTGTAATCGCTTTTTCATCAACGCCGGAATATCCATCAATAACAATCCCGTCAACTGGAATTTTTTCACCAGGTCTTACCAAAATAATATCACCGACTTTTACTTCAAAAATAGGAATTTTAATTTCCTCATCACCGATTATTGTGGTCGCTTCTTTTGGTTGGAGCCCAATTAACTTTTTAATCGCATCGCTTGTCTTGCCCTTGGTTATTGCTTCCAGATATTTGCCAAAAGAAATAAAAACCAAAATCATGGCTGCACTTTCATAGTAAAGATTAGCTTCTATTTTTGTTCCTAAAAATATCAAAATAGAAATAACTAAACTGTAAAAATAAGCGACAGCTGTGCCAAGAAAAATTAGTGTATCCATATTCGGAGACAAGCCCAACATTTTTCTAAAGCCAGATGCCCAGATATTAAAACAGGAAACAATAACGGCTGTTGCCAAAACAAATTGGATGATAGCGCTGTAATTTTTAAAAACTGTTGGCATTGGCAATCCAAGCATTTCGCCCATTGCCATATAGATAATCGGGAAACCAAAAACCAGGGCAAAGATAAGCCGTGTTTTTAGTTTTTTAATTTCTTGAGCTTTCACATCTTTATGATGGTCATGCGTCTCTTGCTCTGTGACTTCTTCTATCGCCATGTACCCCAATTTTTCAATTGTTTTTTGAATGCTAGCAATGCTTGTCTCTATGGGGTCAAACTCTGCATAAAGTTTCTCTGAAGCAAAATTAACATTAGCAGATTTAATTCCTGCCTCTTTTTTTAAAGCGTTTTCAATGTTTGCCACACAAGAAGCGCAGCGTATGCCAGATATTTTTAGAATCGTTTTCTGATTCATCTTCATAAAAATTAAATTTATATTTTTATTCTCCTCCACAACTGCATGCTCCGCTTGAGCCGCAGCTTCCACCCGAACCCTCTGCTCCTGATGGGTTAAATGAATCTCCATTGCTATTTAAAGAATTATATTCTGGTACTACATTGCCATCGTCAATAACTTCTATAATTCCTGAAACCATGCCCATCCAACAACTAAACTTATACTTACCCGGTTTTCCAGGAATAAATTCCTTAATGCTCGTCTGGCCTGGGGTTAGGGGAATCTCTCCGTCAAATAAATTTTTTGAAATAATGGCATTTGTACAACCACTGGTTCCTTTATCAGTGATTTCCCATCTTGCTGGCATCCCAGCCCTTACTTTAAAATAACTTGGCGAATATCCGCGAGAAGAAGCATCCATTTTTAAGATTTGCTTACCATCAACAATAGGCGCTAATCCATCTTGTTTTTGAGGCCCATTATCTTTTACAACAGCTCTTGGTTGATTAGAATTGGCGCCCAAGTCGCTAAAACTGGGCATGCCCAAAACATTTAATTGTGAATTTATATTATACAGAGCAAAGAACAAAACCAAGATTCCAGCTATTTTCAAAAACCTATGAGACAAATGGGGTTTTTGAGAAAATTTAACGCTGGACAAGCCAATCATCAAGAGCATTGGCAATGTGCCAATGGCAAATAAAAGCATAATCAAGCCACCCTGAATTGCGCTGCTAGATATTAGGGCAAGCCCTTGTGCTGTTATTGTAAAACCGCAAGGCAGGAAAAAGGTAAATGCGCCCATTAAAAATGGCATATAGCGACCCTTGAAATGAGATTCGTCAGCAATAAATCTTGTAATGAATTTTGGCATTGTAAACTGAAATTTCCTAAACGCCTTAAAGCCAAACATCTGCAGGGCCAGAAAAATCATTATAATTGAAACAGCCATAACCAAGATTGACCCAAAGCTCAAAGAAAAATTTAATCTGCTTCCAATTGCGCCCAAAACAGCCCCCAAAACGCTGTAAGAAATAATCCTGCCAGCGTTAAAAATTAAGTGTGGTTGAATTTTCTTCCACCAAGAGTCAGTATTTGAGTATAATTCTCCCCATTGTTTGGACATAGAGAGAATTATTCCGCCAACTAATGCTGCGCAACTGGAAATCCCAGCCATAAATCCAAATACTAAAAACACCAATAGTGACGACTTTGAGCTAACATTTATAAGCCCAGATAGTCCGAATCTATTCAGCCCTATGAATACAGCAACAATTAACAGCCCCCAAAATAGTGTAATGAAAAATTCCCTTGGTTTAAACCGGCTCATCTCTTTTTCTGGTTGGTCGGAAAAAATATAGCCCTCTGTTCTAAAGATTTCATTCAATCTTGCGGGCGATGGCCTTTCTCCTTCATGCTCAATTAGCGCCCTACTTTTGGCAGCCGAGGCCTCTATTGATTTTATATTTTCCAATTCCAATAATCTTTTCTCTATTAATATCTCGCAAGAAGCGCAATGCATGCCCTTTATATGATAAGTATGTTCTTTTATGTTTTCGCTCATATGATTTAGTTATTTGTTAAATAGTTTTGTGACTTTTAGAATTTCTTGGGCCTTTTCTTGTTTCATTTTTTCGTTTTTTGTTCCCATTGCCATTTTGAAACAAGTATTGAGATGATTTTCCATCAACATTTGATGGGCTGACCTCAAAAGCCCTACTGCTGCCAGGTTTTGTTGCATAATGTCAATGCAGTATTTGTCTGTTTCAACCATTTTAATGATTTTTAACATCAGCCCTTGGGTTTTTTTAAAATTTATAAGAGCCCTTTCTTTGCGAGTAGTCATGTTTTTAAAATAAGTAGTTAATGATTTATGTACACCTTAACCATAGGTGTAGGTACACGGTATCACGCAAAGATATATTGTCAATAGCAAATTTACTTTTGACAATATCTGTGCTAAATTAGAGGCATATTCTCATTTAAAAATGGTTTACCTTGCCTAATAAGTCCTCTGCGGGAGTAGTTCAATGGCAGAACTCCAGATTTCCAATCTGTTAATGCGGGTTCGATTCCCGTCTCCCGCTCCACAAGCCCTCAAACCAAAAATCCGCTGTTCAGCGGATTTTTGGTTTAGTTTGGATCGGAGCAAGAGAGTAGCGCCGTTCTCGCCCCAGCCGCGCCTTCGGCGCGGTGAGCAGGCGGACAAAAATTTCTTCCCCCCAACCCCCTTCCTTTTTGCCCGCCTGCTGGAAACCC